>CALDLZ010000116.1 GCA_937915335.1 uncultured Faecalibacterium sp. | reverse complement strand
AGGTCGGCCATAAAGACTACGGAGCCCTTGAGGATGGAGACCAGAACCAGATTCTTCCCCTCGTAATCCCTGCTGATCTTTGCGCCCAGCTCAGCGACCTTTTCTTTCAGCGCTTTCTCGCTGACCAAAACATCCTTGATATCATCATTCATGCTCATGCGTTGTTCCTCCATTTTCCAATTCCATCTGCAAGATCTGTGTCGTGTCGGCACCCGGGGCCAGCCCCTCGGCAAAGCCCTCGCCGCAGACCCACAAAATCTCGCTGCCCGCCGCCACCAGCGGCAGACCCTCTCGTTTCCCGGCAGGGATGCCTGCCTCATTCATCCATTTGCGCAGGGGCTTGCTCAAGCCCCGCCCCGCCGGCCGGAATCGATCCCCCGGCTGGCGGGTACGCAGAGTAAGGGCAGGATATAACAAAGTTATTCTAGCATAATCCGCCCGATTTTTTAAGTCTTTTTTATGAACACCCTGTGTTTTTTCTCGAAAACCGCCCGCAAAAAGCCTGGTTTTGAGAATTTGCCCCCCAGGCAGGGCAATTTTCACTCCATCAGCGGGGGCAAAGGGGATGGAAAACGCAGAGTCGGCAGGTGCCTGCCGCTGGCAGCACTCCTGCCAGAACACGCCCCCGCCCGCGCAGAAGCGAATGCTGTCCGTCAGCTGAACGGCCCCGCTCCCCTGCTCCACCAGCCGCACCAGCAGGCGGATATACTTTTCCTCCGTGTCCCGCACCGGGGCAACAAGGCAGTGCAGGGCCGCTTCCAGAATGATTGGGTCAGTGCTTTGCAGCGGTTCCAGCCGCCACGCCGTCTGCACTCCCGGTTTTTTGACCGCCTCCTGGGCCGCATCCAGACGCGCGATGGTCAGCAGTTGTTCTGCCTGCCGTGCAAAATAGGCATCCGCTCGGGCGGCCTTTTCGCAGAAGCGGGCGAGGTTCTCTTCGGCGGCTTCATTGGCCGCGCGCAGAGCCGGGAGCGCCGCGTGCCGCAGGCGGTTGCGGGCGTAGACATCGGACGCGTTCGTCTCATCCGTCATCCACGCCTGCCCAAAGGCGGTGCAGATTTTTTCCGTCTCCGCCCGGGTCAGCCCCAGCAGCGGGCGGCAGTAACCGGGCCTCCTGGGCCGGATGCCCCCTGCCCCGTGCAGACCCGTTCCCCGGGCCAGCCGGAACAATAGTGTCTCGGCCTGGTCAGTAGCAGTATGGGCCGTTGCGATGCAGTCTATCCCGCCCGCCAGCACCTGCTCAAAGCAGGCGTAGCGGAGCCTGCGGGCCCAGTCCTCCCCGGCGTGGGGCGGCACAGCCATCCCCACATCCGCCGGGCGAAGTACCGCCAGCGGCACGCCCAGCCGGGCACACTCGTCCCGGACAAAGGCTTCGTCCCGGTCGGCAGTCTCGCCCCGCAAGCCGTGGTTGACATGGCAGGCCGAGAGGGTGTACCCAAAGCGCTCCTGCAATTCCAGCAGCACCCGCAAAAGAGCCATGCTGTCGGCCCCGCCCGAAACAGCGGCGCACAGGCACAGCGGTGTTCCCTCCCGGGGTGGCACAAAAAGCCGTTCCTCTCGGGCAAAACGTTCTACTTTTGCAATCAGTTTCGGTGTTTCGTCGTTCATCAGCGTTTGAAGTCCACATCCATAAAGCGGGTATGCGCGCCATCCCAGCCCAGCGGCACCGTGCTGGTCTCGCCGTGACGATTCTTCGCCACGATGCACTCAGCGGTATCGGCATCCACCTCGGCAGCATCGGGGTTCTGGCTGGCATAATAGGAATCACGGTAGAGGAAGAGGACGCAGTCCGCATCCTGCTCGATAGAACCGGAATCACGCAGGTCAGAAAGCTGTGGCCGGTGGGAAGAGTTGTTGCCCTGTTTTTCCACGGCACGGGACAGCTGGGAAAGCGCAATGATGGGCACATTCATTTCCTTGGCCATGATCTTGAGGTTTCGGGTAATAGAGCTGATCTCCTGCACACGGTTCTCACTGCGCTGACCCGTCGTCATCAGCTGCAGATAGTCGATGACGATAAGGCCCACATTGGGGCGGGTCGGGTCCTGGTTGACCCGACGGATCTTCGCCTTCATCTCGGTGATGGTAATGCCCGAGGTGTCATCCATATAGATAGGGGCATCGTGGAGCTTCTCCGTTGCCAGCGCCAGATACTCCCAGTCCTCACTGCGGAGAGCGCCGGTGCGGAAGGCCTGGCTGTCAATGCCAGCCTCGGCAGAAAGGATACGGTTGGTCAGCTGCTCCTTGGTCATTTCCAGACTGAAGATGGCCACGGGTACCTTTTGCTGCATCGCCACACGGGTAGCGATGTTCAGTGCAAAGCTGGTCTTGCCCATACCGGGGCGGGCGGCCAGGATAATGAGGTCGCCGCGTCCAAGGCCGGTCAGGACGGTATCCAGCAGGCGGAAGCCGGTGGGGATGCCCTTGTACTTATCGGCATCGGGGCCGCTGATCTTCTGCAGGTTGGTCAGCGTCTCCACCATGCTGGAGGAAAGGGGCGTCAAGGCACTGGAATCCCGCCCGGAGCGGATCTCGTAGATGCGCTGTTCGGCGTTTTCCAGCAGCAGGTCCGCATCCGGCTCGTCGCCCGCGTCCTGCAAAATATCCTTGGCAACGCCCATCAGCTGGCGCACCAGATACTTTTCCTGCACGATCTGGGCGTAGGCCTTGACGTTGGAGATACTGGGCACGGTCTCGGCAAGGCCGGTCAGGTAGACCTTGGCTTCGTCCGCACTGGGGAACACGCCGTCCGAGATGACAGCGTCCAGCAGGGTGACAAAGTCGATGGTCTGGTCTGCCGTGAAGAGCCGCAGCATCTCGGAATAGATCTGGGCGTTCTGCCGGGTGTAGAACATCTCCGGCTTGATGATCTCCACCAGATCGGTCAGGGTCTCGGGTTTAAGCAGGACCGCACCCAGCACGCTCTGCTCGGCCTGCATGTTGTAGGGCAGGTTGATGCCCACGCTTTCCAGATTCAATTCATTGGAATAATGTCGTTGTTCGTTGGGCATGGTTCATCCCCCTCCATACGAGTTTCCGAAAAAGCCAAAAAGCGCCCCCTGCTTTGAGGGGGCGCAGATGGCGTTCAAATCAAGCCTGTTCTACTTCCACCATGATCTTGAAGGAAGCCACGACACCGACATGCAGGCGCACCTTGGCGTTGAACACGCCGGCATCCTTGATGTCCTTGGTCTCGAGCTCGATCTTCTTCTTATCAATGGGAGAACCAGCCAGCTGGGCCAGAGCCTCGGCAACTTCCTTGCCGGTGACCTTGCCATGCAGGCGGCCAGACGCGCCACCCTTGGCCTTGATGGTCACGGTCTTGCCCTCGATCTTAGCGGCCACAGCCTGGGCGGCGGCCACGCTCTCGGCCTCGTGGAAATCCGCAGCGGCCTCCTTGCCGCGTGCGATATTCACCGCGGAAGCGTCGGCCACAGCAGCCAGCTTGCGCGGGAACAGAAAGTTGCGGGCGTAGCCGTCGGAGACCTCATGGATCTCGTCCTTCTTGCCAATGCCCTTGACGTCCTGCTTCAGAATCACTTTCATAGTGCTATCCCTCACTTCTCACCGGAACCCCGGTGGATTTCTATGGCTAGTATACAGCAATTGGGCCTTTCCGTCAACGGTGGGGCGGTGTTCACTTCAGTTCCTTCTCCGCCACATTCAGTGCGACCTCGATCACCTTGTCCATATCATAATACTTATACTCACCCAGGCGGCCGCCAAAGATCACATTGGGCTCGGCATCCGCCAGCTTCTTGTATTCAGCGTAAAGCGTACCGTTCTTTTCGTCGTTGACGGGGTAATAGGGCTCGTCGCCCTTTTTCCATTCAGCGCTGTACTCACGGCTGATGACGGTCTTGGGCTGGGTGCCGAACTCGAAGTGCTTATGCTCAATGATGCGGGTATAGGGCGTTTCGGCATCGGTATAGTTCACGACGGCATTGCCCTGATAGTTGTCGGTATCCAGCACCTCGGTCTCAAAGCGGACACTGCGGTACTGCAGCGCGCCCAGCTTGTAATCAAAGTAGGCATCCACGGGGCCGGTATAAACGACCTTATCAGCCAGCTGGTTCAGGTTCTCACGGTCGGCCAGATAATCCACATTCAGCCGCACCTCGATTCCATCCAGCATCTTCTCCACCATGGCGGTATAGCCGCCGTTGGGGATGCCCTGATACAGCGCGTTAAAGTAATTGTTATCATAGGTAAAGCGGACGGGCAGGCGCTTGATGATGAAGGCCGGCAGCTCAGTGCAGGGGCGGCCCCACTGCTTGCCAGTGTAGCCCTTGACCAGCTTCTCGTAGATGTCAGTACCCACTAGGCTGATGGCCTGTTCTTCGAGGTTCTTCGGGTCGGTGATGCCCGCTTCCTTCTTCTGCTCCTCAATTTTTGCTTTGGCCTCGGCTGGGGTCACAACACCCCACATCTTGTTGAAGGTGTTCATGTTGAAGGGCATATTATAAATTTCGCCATGGTAGTTGGCAACCGGGCTGTTGGTGTAGCGGTTGAACTCCGCAAACTGGTTCACATACTGCCACACTGCCTTATTGTTGGTGTGGAAGATGTGGGCACCGTAGCGGTGGACATTGATGCCCTCCACGGCTTCGGTGTAGATATTACCGGCAATGTGATCCCGCTTGTCGATGACAAGGCAGGTCTTGCCCGCTTTCTGGGCCTCATGGGCAAACACGGCACCATACAGGCCCGCGCCCACGATCAGATAATCATAATGGTTCATCGTTGCTGTTCCTTCTTCTTCAGTTCTGGTTCCATATCAGAGAGCGGCTTCTTCTGGCTCTCACGATACTGGTCGATGGCGGCCTGGATACGCGCCCGGGCCGCTTCCGGGGTAATATGCTTGAGCTGTGCGGCCGCCATGGTCTGGTGGCCGCCGCCGCCCAGACTTTCCATGATGACCTGCACGTTCACCGCACCCAGACTGCGGGCGGAGATATTCACGCCGCCGGGCACTTCCACCGCCACAAAGCTGGCTTCCACGCCCTGAATGGTCAGCAGGTCGTTGGCTGCCTGCGCAATGGCAACACGGGCCTCCGGGGCGATCTCGCCGCTCACCGAAATGGCGCAGCCGCGGTACATCTGGGCGGCTTCCACCAGGTCGGCCTTGGCGTTGTACTCCACCATGGTCACATCAAAGAGCTGGCGCACCCGCTCCGTCTCCGCGCCATAGCGGCGCAGGGCGGCGGCAGCCTCAAAGGTACGCACGCCGGTGTGCAGGGTAAAGTCCCGGGTATCCAGCATGATGCCGGAGAGCAGGCCCTCGGCCTCCACCCGGCTGGGCTTATTGTCACGGTCGCCCACATACTGCAAAAGCTCCGTGACCAGCTCACTGGCCGAGGAGGAATAGGGCTCGTGGCAGACAAGGTCCGCATGCTCGATGAAGCCCACGCCCTTGCGGTGGTGGTCGATGACGGCCACCTTGCCGCACCGCTCCAGAATCTCACGGCTCTCCACAAGGCCCAGCTGGTATGTATCCACCACAACGCAGAGCGTTTTCTTGGAGATGATGGGCAGGGCGGCCTTCGGGTCGATGAAATCATCCTCCTGCCCGGCCCTGCACAGGGCATCGATCAGGCTGCCCGCCAGCGTTGCGTCCCGCTTGACGGCAATGACCGCCGGGACATCACAAATTTTGCAGATACGCAGGACACCTTCGGCGGAGCCGATGGCATCCAGATCGCTCATCCTGTGGCCCATGATGACCACATGGTCAGCCTCCTTGATGAGCTTGACCAGCTGATCGGCCACGATACGGCTGCGCACCTTACTGCGCTTTTCCACACCGTGGCTCACACCGCCATAAAAAGTAAAGCCGTCCGGGGTCATCTCGGCAGCCTGGTCGCCGCCGCGGCCCTGGGCCATATCCAGAGCCTGCACAGCCATATCCTGGGCTTCCCGCAGGGTCTTTGCCCCCCGTCCGATGCCAATGGAGATGGACAGGTTCACGCTGGGGTCAAGAGCACGAATTTTATCCAGCACATCATAGCCGCGCTTGGCGTACTGCTCCAGATGGCGCTCCTCCACCACGGCGATATAGCGGCCGCTGGCCACACGGCGCAGAAAGCCCGTGCCCCGGCCGATCATATCCTCCAGCACCCGGTTGATACCCTCCAGCAGGCGGGCACGCTCGCTGTCCAGCATATCGCTGAACACATCGTCGTAGCCATCCACAAGGAACACCATGTAGCCCGGGCGGCTGGCCTTGTACTCGGCTTCTGTCTTTCGCAGAGCCGTTTCATCGTTGAAGGTGAGCAGGGTCATACTCTCGCTGCTGCCCGGCACGGTGGCGCTGTGGACATTCCACACACCATCGGCCAGATTCAGCTGCTGACCGCCCGGCTCCCGAGCCTGGGTGAGATCTAACCCGGGCAGCAGCTTCTGTACCCGGCAGGCCAGACGTTCCTCACCGCCCAGCAGACTGGTGCGGAACTGCGTGTTATACCACAGCACCGTCTCGCCCGAGAGCAGAGCCGCGGGCTGAGAAAGTGCTTCCAGGCTGAACTTGGTCTTTGAATTTTCAAAGCTGCCGCCGACCACCCACTTGGCGGTCCAGCGCCGCAGCTGATACCGAAAAACGCAGATGCCGATCACCCACAGCACCACCAGTGCCACGAGCACAGGCCAGCCCGTGGGTCGCTGCACCAGCAGCACCAGCGTCAGCAGGGCACACAGCACCGCCAGCGCCGCAAGCAGCATCTCAAACGTCCATCTCGGTTTCTGTTTCATGGAATCTTCTGCCTCCTGGTCTGCCGCCGCCGGGGCGGCCTTCGGCTTATACCTCCATCAGGATAGGGAGGATCATCGGGCTGCGCTTGGTGCGGCGATAGATGTAGCTGCTCAAAGCCTCACGCACCCGGGTCTTGACGCTGTTCCAATCGCGGACATGCTCCTCCACACAGCGGTCAAGGGCATTTTCCACGATGCTCTGGGCACCATCCATCAGGCTCTCGTTCTCGCGCACATAGACAAAGCCGCGGCTCACAAGGTCGGGACCCGCCAGCACCTTACCGGTCTTGCTGTCCACAGTTGCCACGATGATGACCAGACCATCCTCAGACAGGTGCTTGCGGTCGCGCAGGACGACATTGCCCACGTCGCCCACACCCAGGCCGTCCACCATGACGGCACCGGCAGTGACAGGCTCGCCCAGCTTGATCTCGTCCCGCGTCAGAATGACATTGGAGCCATTCTCGGCAATCAGGATATTGCTGGTGGGAATGCCCAGAGAAGCGGCGGTAAGGGCGTGCTTTTTCAGCTGCTTATACTCGCCGTGAACGGGCAGGAAATACTTGGGTTTGGTCAGGGTGAGCATCAGCTTCTGCTCTTCCTGGCAGGCGTGGCCGGAGACATGCAGATCGGCCAGCTTGTCATAGATCACGTCGGCACCCTTGCGGTACAGCTCGTTG
>CALDLZ010000115.1 GCA_937915335.1 uncultured Faecalibacterium sp. | reverse complement strand
CCGAACTTGACCACCGGCGGGGCGATCTTGCGTTCCAGCTTTTCCTCCATCTGGCGCTGCTCGGCCTCGCCCACGGCGCTCACCAGCGTGACCTTGGGTTTGACGCCGGTGTGGGCGGCCACCCTCTCGGCCAGCAGGCGCTCAAACTCCATCTCCTGCAAAAACTTGGTGCCATGGCGCACACCGATGGTGATGTTCTGCCCGTTGATGGTGATATCGGCCCGGTCGAGGAAGCCGTTGATGGGGATGCCGTCCCGCTTCATCTCCTCCATCAGCTCCCGCAGGGCGGCTTCGTCCAGCGTGGCGTAGCCGAAGAGGTTGTCGATCTTCAGTTCAAAGCCCTCGTAGTCCGGCTGCAGCGATGCCAGCAGCCGCGCGCACAGCCCCTTGTCCAGCGGGGCGGCACTGCGCAGGGTAAAAACGACCTGCCGCTCCTGCCGCACCATCCGGGCGTGCTCCACGATGACGCGCCCGAAACTGGCCGCGAAATCCGGGTCCGCCATGAACTGCGGCCACAACTGAGATACAAGTGGTGTCACGATGGTTCTCCTTTTCTGTCGGTAAAAACATGATAAACTGCCGCACCCTTCCGGGTGTGGCAGTTATGTCCAGGCTCAGATCTTATAGATCTCATCCATGAACTGATCCAGGATGTTATCGCCGGTCAGCTTCTTGACGGGCTTGCCGTGGATGAAGAGGACAGCCTCGCCCTTGCCGCCGGCAATACCGATATCGGCTTCCCGGGCCTCGCCGGGGCCGTTGACGACACAGCCCATGACGGCGACCTTGATGGACTTCTTATAGCCCTGCAGGCGCTTCTCCACCTCGTTGGCGATCTCGGTGCAGGGGTACTGGGTGCGGCCGCAGGTGGGGCAGGTGATGACCTCGGGGCCCGCCACGGGGAAGCCCACCGCGCGCAGGATGTTGTAGCCCGCTTCCACTTCCTTCTCGGGCTCGGCTGCCAGCGAGACACGGATGGTATCGCCGATGCCCTCCAGCAGCATCCCGCCGATGCCCATGCCGCTCTTGAGCAGGCCCATCTGGTATGTACCGGCCTCGGTCACGCCCACATGCAGGGGGTAATCGGTGACGGCGCTCAGCTGGCGGTAGGCCTCCATCATACGGGGCACGTTGGAGTTCTTGATGGAGATGACGATGTTATTGAAGTCGAACTTTTCCAGCAGATGGACATGATACAGGGCGCTCTCCACCATGGCCTCGGGCACGGGGGCACCGTACTTGGCCAGAATGTGCTTTTCCAGGCTGCCGCCGTTCACGCCGATGCGGATGGGGATGTTCTTCTGCTGGCAGGCCTGCACAACCGCCTTGACCCGGTCATCGTCGCCGATGTTGCCGGGGTTGATGCGGATCTTATCCACCCCCACGTCGGCGCAGGCCAGCGCGGCCTTGTAGTCAAAGTGGATATCCGCCACAATGGGGATATTCACGGCGTTCTTCACGGCCTCGATGCACTTGGCATCCGCCGCGCTGGGGCAGGTCACGCGCAAAATCTGACAGCCCGCCGCCTCGCAGCGCTTGGCCTGAGCAACGTTGCCCTCAATGTCCTCCACGGGGACGTTCAGCATGGTCTGCACCGCAATGGGGTTGTTGCCGCCAATGGTCACATTGCCGATCTTCACTTCTCGTTTCAGCTGCCGCATGGTCGTTTTCCTTTCCGTATCACATTGCCCCGGTAACGAGCCGGAGGATATCATTGTAAGTTGCAAAAATCATCAGCCCGAACAACAGCGCAAAGGCCGCCAGCGTCAGACCGCTCTGAATTTTTTCGGA
>CALDLZ010000114.1 GCA_937915335.1 uncultured Faecalibacterium sp. | reverse complement strand
TTGTTCCAAGACTGATGGAAAGCGGCGTCATTGGTGATAACAGGGTTTGCATCATTGCCCAGAGTAGCGATCTGCTCGTACTCATCAGGGTTCGGAGCTGCACCGGCATCGATCAGGTCTTTCCACAGCTGGAAGTAATCCTCAAGGATCGACACATCGTCAAAGCCAAGGCTCTTGTTGTCCTCTGCAAACAGGGAAACACCGTACTCACGCACCCAGTAGTTCAGCAGGTTGGTGTCGATGAAAGCAGAACCGCCGAAGCCGTACTTGCCGGTCTTTTCCTTGACGGTCTTGCAGATGGAAACAAAGTCATCCCAAGTCCAGCCGTTTTCGGGAGGAGTGACACCGGCTTCTTCCAGCACAGAGGGGTTGTAGATGAAAGAAACCAGAGAGGTGGACAGCGGGATGCCGACCATTTTACCATCGATGGTGCCAGCGTCTATCAGGGCATCATCCACATTGGAGATATCCAGCGTGCCGCTGGAAGCATACTCGGACAGATCGGCCAGAGAGCCATTCTTTGCATAGGTGGAGATGTACATATAGTCCATCTGGACGATGTCGGCCATGCCGCCGGTAGCAGTATCGGTAGCCAGCTTCTCAAAATAGCCATCCCAGCCGGAGGGAGTGGTCTCGAAGTGGACGTTGGGGTTCAGCTCGGTGTACTTATCCAGAACTTTCTGGGTCAGGTCGTGACGGGTCTGACCGCCCCACCAAGTCATGCGGATGGTCACATCACCGTCCGCAGCGGATGCGGCTGCACTGCCGGAAGCGGCAGTGGAAGAAGCAGCGGTCGAGCTTGCGGAACCGCCGCCGCAGGCGGCGAGCGCACCGGCCATACCAGCGACACCAGCGACTTTCAGGAAACTTCTGCGAGAGATCTTCATCATTTGTTCCTCCATTTTCCTTCGTGTTTTCGTTACAGCAGAGCCGTCGCTCCCTGAGTTGTGCACACCCTTTTGTTGATTCTATTGTATCGCTTTTTTTCAAAAACAAAATGGAAAATGCCGGTCTTTCTCTTGGAAAAAACCGACATTTTCACATGGATACTTTCTGGAATTTTAGTGCTTGTTTCTATATTCCGTCGGCGTTACCCCGCAAATCTTGCGGAACACCTTGGAAAAATACTGTCCGTCCAACGGGTAGCCCACCAATTCGGCCAACCGGCTGATCTTCATATCCGGCTGATACTCCAACAGCCGCCGCGCCTGTGTGATGCGGCAGTTTTCCAGATAGCTCGAAAACCTCATGCCGGTCATCTGGGAGAAAATGCGCCGCAAATGATCCTCGCTCATAAACAACCGTTCCTGCGCGATAGTCTGCAAACTGAACTCCGGCTCGGAAAGGTTTTCGTAAATGGCAAGGAAAATCTCCCGGCTCCGAGTGTCCGGCTGGGGAAGATTCCACGCGGCGGTCAGGGCGTCCGCCCATGCGGACAGCGAATCTTCCGGGGCAGCCCTGCCCTCAAACAACAGCCTCCATGCCAGCTCACAAAGCTGTGTGCGCTGCTGTGGGCGGTAGTTCTTGACTTCCATCTTTGTAAAGGATAGAGCCAATTCTTGCAGCAGTTCTTCGTAGCTTCCCGTTTGCCGCAGACGGCGGAAATCAAAAATTTCGTTGACCGTTTCGGGCAGAGCTGTGTTCTGGCTGGGGCGCAGAAGCGCGGTTTCGTTTTCATCCGGGTTCAGCCGCAAAAGCTCCTGTACCTGCTGGAACAGGGTGGAGAGTTCATCCAGCGTGCCCACCCGGCTGGCGGCAGAAAGCATATTGGCTGTTTCAAACCGTTTGAACTCTTTTTTGAGCACCTGCACCGCGTTTTCCACGCTTGGGTTGGCGGCGGCATCTGCCAGCACCAGCACATCCCGGTCAATGCCGGTCGTCATCAGCAGCGCGCCATCGGGCAGCAGGTCGCCCAGCATATTGCCTACCACATACCGTTCCAGCGAATCAAAGCCGCATTTGAGCCGGAAGTCCAGCAGCAGCACCGAACGTTCTGTACCGCCCAGATTATCCAGCAGCTGACGTGTTCCGCTGCCGCCGGTGGCTCGGCCCAGCAGTAAATCGCGGAACAACTGCTCCCGCGCGTAGGGCTTGAGCAGACGGGCTTCGGTTTCCACCTTTTCAGAGTGAGCATTCTGGGCGCGAGCTTCTTCCAGCTCCGCAATGGCCTTGTTCAGCACCGGGATCATCTTGGACTCGTCGCAAGGTTTCAGGATGTAGTGCCGCACGCCCAACTCCATCGCCTGACTGGTGAACTCGTAGTCTCCATAGCCGGACAGCACCACAAAAGTCATATCCGGGTACTGCGCTTTTGCCTGCCGGATCATCTCAATGCCGTTCATCACGGGCATCTTGATGTCCACAAGGACGAGGTCGGGCTTGTACTTGGCTATTTTTTCAAGACCCTCGGCACCGTTCCGGGCCGTGCCGACTACCTTCATTTTATAAGAATCCCATGGGATGAACTGCGCCATTCCCTCGCGCTCGATCTCCTCATCGTCCACGATCAACAGCGTATGCAAGCAGATTCCTCCTTCTCCTTTTCCTTCTGCCTTTAGAATAATATACCTTATTATATTTTTCAAGCCCCGTCCCTAAAATGTCGCTTCGCTTCAAGAAGGATGCCGGATTTGTACAGGCGGAAACCGAAAAAATGTGCTATTCTAAAGCCACAGGAATTCCGCAGCGTGCAGCTCTGGTCGGCTGTTCTGCCACAAGACAGCGTCAGAGATGCGGAAGCCTCCCAGACTTTTTTGCTCTGGTTTTCTCCTTCTTCATCATAAGCATAAAAGCAGCCGTTCAGTGAATGCCGGCTGCTTTTGTGCTATACTGGATAAAAATACAGGAGGTACGTTTTATGTCCTTGTGGATCAACGATGGGCTGCATGAAGCAGCCGATGATATCCATTCTTTTTTGCTGGTGGGCCAGTCCAATATGGCCGGACGCGGTGATCTGACCGCCGAAAACGCCATCACCGCCCCGGACTGTTTTATGCTGCGGATGGGCCGCTGGCAGGAAATGAGTGAACCCATCAATGTAGACCGTGCTGTGACCGAAGGTTCCTGCCCACGCAGCGGCGCAAATCTTGCCGCCAGCTTTGTGGCACAGCTGCAAAAAGAGACCGGGGCAAAGATCGGCCTGATTCCCTGCGCCGATGGGGGTACCCGTATCAGTCAGTGGCAACCGGGCGAAGTGCTGTTCGACCATGCTGTTTTTCAGGCAAAATTGGCTGCACGGACTTCTGCGCTGACTGCGATCCTCTGGCATCAGGGTGAAAGCGACTGCCTTGTGCCGGAGCAGCTGAAAGCCTACCCGGAGCAGTTTTTGCGCACCATGCGTGCTTTCCGGGAGGAACTGGGCGATTTGCCCATTGTAGTGGGTGAGCTGGGATACCCGGAGAATGGATTTCATGGAACTCCGGCAGAGCTGTTGAAGGAATTTAATCGCCGTCTGCCCGAACTGGCCGCGCAGCTTCCGAAGTGCGCTGTGGTATCTGCGGCTGGTCTGACCGCACGTCCGGATGGGCTGCATTTCACCACCGAAAGCCTGCGCATACTGGGCCTGCGTTATCTGGATGCCTATAAAAGTTTGCGATAAGGAGTTTTTATGCAGGAACATTATTTCTTCCAAAACGGCCTGACTGCCTGCTGTACCGATACCACCATCACCCTGTTCTGGGACAAACCCGCTGTCGCCGGAGCCGTGGAAACATATACCGTCCTGCTGAATGACACCGCTGCAGGCTCCACCAGCAAAACCCATTTCACGCTGGAACACCTGCACCCGGAAACGGAGTATGTGTTGTTCGTCCAGTGGCGGGGCGGCGGCATCGGAGAGTTGACCGTCCGCACAGCATCCACAAAACATCGGCTGGATGTGACTGCTGCACCTTACAATGCAAAGGGTGACGGTAAGGCCATGAACACCGCCGCATTGCAGAAAGCCATCAACGATTGCAAAGAAAACGAGTGCGTTTACTTCCCGGCGGGTGTGTACCTGACCGGTGCCTTGCGTTTGCACAGCAACATGGAATTGTATCTGGAAGAAGGAGCTGTCTTGCAGGGTACAGCGAACCCGGAGGATTATCTGCCGCGTATCCCCAGCCGTTTTGAGGGCACGGAAATGGAGTGTTACAGCAGCCTGCTGAATCTTGGCACCCTCGACCACACCACCGGGCCGAACTGTGAAA
>CALDLZ010000113.1 GCA_937915335.1 uncultured Faecalibacterium sp. | reverse complement strand
CGGAAATTCCTGCGGGGCATGTTCTGCAGTTGAAACGTAGAAATATTCAAACAAATCGTTGATCATATCCCGGATTTGAAATGCCCTCTGGCGGCACTTTTCCAGATAGCTGGATTCACAGGCCGGGCGGGTATCGCCCGCCAGAATTTCCAGATAGCCCAGCAGAGCCGTCAGTGGGGTGCGCAGGTCGTGGGAAACACTGGTCATCAACTGATTGGTAGAACGCTGCATCCGCTGGGTGTAGGCTTCCCGGCTGAGAATGGCTTTCCGCATATCCTCCACGCCCTGCGCCAACTCACCCAGTTCATCCTGCCCTTGCACGGTGATGGTGTATTCCAAATCGCCGCCTTCCAAAATCCGAATTTCCCGTTCCAACCGTTTGATAACAGCCACTTTTTTCTGGATGAGCACCACCATAATGCCGACAAAGCAGAGAAAGAACAGCACCAGATCGACCAGTGTGGCGCGGTCGGTGTAGCGATGCTCAAACAAATCATTGATGTACACGGTGCCCGTTCCATCCGCAAATCGAATGGTGTAGGGAGTCATTGCCGCAAGGCCATCATGCTCTGCCTTGCAGGTGTGATACCCCTGCTGTTCCCCGGTGAAAATGGACACTTCCACCAGTTCCTGCGCCGGGGTCCAGCCATCCAACGCAGACAAATCAGAAAGCGTAATGCTGTGTTCCGTCACATAAGCTTGCAGCAACTGTGCTGTGGCTGCTTCGTGAGCTGCAATGACCTTCGGCTGGGCGCAGTAATGCTCAATGGCCGTATGGGTGCCCCATTGCAGCAGCCCGAACAGCAGAGCCGCTGCTGCAAATGCAGCCAGTGCCGCCATGACGAGCTGCTGGGACAGGCGCGAGATGCGCTGCTTAATCAGTTCAGGCAAGATAATACCCCTTTCCCCATACGGTGTGGATGTACTGCGGGCGGGTCAGATCGGTTTCCAGCTTTTTGCGCAGATTCTTGATGTGGACCATGACCGTATTGTTGGAAGAGGGCAGGAACGTCTCGTTCCAGACCGCTTCATAAATTTCCCGCGCCGAGAGCACATTGCCCCGGTGCAGAGCCAGCAGTTTCAGCAGTTGGGCTTCCGTTTCAGTCAGGGTAAGCGGTGTTCCGGCCAGTGTTGCCACCCCGGTGGTGCAGTCCACAGTCAACTGCCCGGTCTGAACGATTTTCGCCGCCGTGGGTGCCGCGTTCTGGTACACCATGCAGCGGCGGAGCAATGCCTTGACACGGGAGACCAGTTCCAACGCCGAAAACGGCTTGATGAGATAATCGTCTCCGCCGCTGGCAAGCCCTTCGGCCTTGTCCACATCCCGCGTTTTGGCCGACAGGAACAGAATCGGCATCGTGTCGTTCTGCCGGATTTCTTTGCACAGCTCGATGCCGGAGCGTCCCGGCATCATCACATCCAGAATCACAAGGTCAGGGTGATGTGCCATCTGCGCCACGGCTTCGTCCGCGT
>CALDLZ010000112.1 GCA_937915335.1 uncultured Faecalibacterium sp. | reverse complement strand
GGCTTGTAGGCACCGATCAGGGCGTGCATGGACAGGACGTTCATCATGTTGTAGTGGTTCAGGCTGGACTCCTTCTCAATGCGGTCACGCCACCAGTTGTTGTAAACAATGTGGTAGCTGCCCACCAGACCGGCCAGGTTGAAGGTCTTGGAAGGGGCATAGAAGGCTGCAGTGCGCTGGCGGGCATCCTCGCTGACGGACTGGGTGGGGATGTGCTTGTTGCCGTTCAGGATGATATCCGACCAGATCTCATCAGAGACAACGTACACATCGTACTTCTTGTACAGCTCCATGGCCTTTTCCAGCTCCCAGCGCTCCCACACGCGGCCGCAGGGGTTGTGGGGGTTGCACATGATAGCGGCATGGATCTTTTCCTCTTTCAGACGCTTCTCCATGTCCTCAAAGTCCATCCGCCACACGCCGTTCTCATCCTTGACCAGTGGGCTGTGAACCGCCTCATATCCGTTGTTCTTCAGGCTCATGGTGAAGCCGATGTAGGTGGGGCTATGGATCAGAATCTTGTCGCCCTTGGAGCAAACGCAGTTCAGGGCGCTGATCACGCCGCCCAGAACGCCGTTCTCATAGCCGATGTCCTCCTTGGTCAGGCCCTGCACGCCGTTGCGCTTGGACTGCCACTGGATGATGGAATCGAAATATTCATCGGTAGGGTTGAAGTATCCAAAAGCGGGGTGCTTGGTACGCTCGATGATGGCTTCCTGAATGGTGGGCACGGTGGGGAAGTTCATGTCGGCCACCCACATGGGGATCGCGTCAAAGCCCTCCTTGGGGGCGGCGGGGGCAAAGCCGGTGCCAAGGCCATCCACAGCGATAGCATCCTTGCCGTGGCGGTCGATGATGGAAGTAAAATCGTATTTCATAGCGGGGCTCCTTCTCTCAAAAATTTTACCTGCACCCACTTTAGCACACTTTCCCGCCGGGTGCAAGCCAGTACCGTACTTCCCCGGATATCGTGCGGAAAAAACACGAATTTTTACGAGTGCTTCCCAGCAAAAAAGGACGCACTGCAAAGCTGCAGAGCGTCCTTTTCCAAATCAATTTCAGCCTTCGATGAGCTCGACGGTCTTCATCTTGACGGGTGTTGTGGGCTTATCGTTCCAGTCGGTGCGGACAGAAGCGATCTTATCCACAACATCCATGCCGGCAACGACCTTGCCGAAAGCGGCATACTGACCGTCCAGATGGGGAGCGTCCTTGTGCATGATGAAGAACTGGCTGCCGGCGCTGTCGGGGTTCATGCTGCGGGCCATGCTGATAACGCCGCGGGTGTGCTTGAGGGGGTTATTGACACCGTTAGCGGCAAACTCACCCTTGATGTTCCATCCCGGGCCGCCGGTGCCGTTGCCCAGCGGGCAGCCGCCCTGGATCATAAAGCCAGGAATAACACGGTGGAAGGTCAGGCCATTATAGAAACCCTCACTGACCAGCTTCTTGAAATTCTCACAGGTGATGGGGGCGACTTCCTCATTCAGCTCAATGTCGATGATGCCGCCGTCTTCCATAGTAATGCGAACCATAATGTTCCAATGCTCCTTCTAATCAGGCCCCGTTGCGGGGTTGTGTTCGGCAGTGATCTGCCGGATATCAGTATTAGTATATCATAGCTTTTGCGGGTTTCAACCGCGCAGATGCAACCTTTTTGTAAATTTGCCCCGGTTTTTATCCTTTTTCCTGCATCTCGGTCAGGTCGGCCCAGAACCGCTTGGGACAATGGGTCATGCGGCTTTTTTCATTGTGGCGGGCCTTGATCTCCAGCGTCTTGTAGAACTGCCGCCCGAGATCCTGGAACCGCCGTTCCTTTTCGTCGGGCGGAGGTAGGGTGAGGGGCTCGGCCAGCTCCATGAGCTGGGCCTTGTGGTTCTGGTACAACAGCACCGCCTGATGGACGGCATCGTAAATCAGAAAATTTTCCTCGGGGAAGCGGGCGCAGAAATGCCCGCGCAGGAGGGGCAGGATATAATTTTTCGGGTGGATGACCGCGCCCAGCATCCCGTCGTGCTCCTGAAAGCGGACGAATCCCTGAAACTTATCCACCTCCCAGTCCAGACTCTGCTTCATCTGGTAGAGCGGGGCCACCTCGGGGTGGCCTGCCCGCTTGACGGTGCCTGGCCCCAGCGCAAAAGCCAGATGCAGGAACCGGATGAGCCGCAGCTCCTTATCCTCCCAGCCCGAGAGGAAATCCCGGGTAACAAGGTATTCCGTCTCCCCGCCCAGCTTTGCGTGGAAGCTGGCAAAGACCCGCCGGGCCTTGGCGTGGTCGGTGAGGATCTCCTTTACAGGGTAAAGGGTAGAGGTCTCCCGTTCCGGGGTCCAGACTGCAAAGGGCAGCTCGTGCTGGGCAAAGCTCTCGAACACACAGCAGAGAAAGCCCTCGAAGCTCCCGTCATAGAGGTAGACCACATCGGCATCATGGAGCTTCCGGGCCGGGTTCACAGCGCTCTG
This sequence comes from uncultured Faecalibacterium sp., assembly GCA_937915335.1. Taxonomy (GTDB): domain Bacteria; phylum Bacillota; class Clostridia; order Oscillospirales; family Ruminococcaceae; genus Faecalibacterium. The sequence goes on along the minus strand of CALDLZ010000112.1, from coordinate 6,420 downwards.
GCCAGACATTGCACTGCCTCCTCCCGCACCATTTTCTGGGCCGTGCGGGGCGGCACACCCTGCTCCACCAGCCTGTCCACAGCGGGCGGGCTGAACATGCTCAGCTGCTCTACCCCGCCGCTGAATACATTGGGGTCGATGAGGGCCCGGGTGACACGCTCACGCCCGGCACTGCCGCGGCCCGGGTGCGCCCCCGCAAAGCCCCGGCAGGTGATAAAATACTGTGCCCGCTTGAGCACCACCCCCATCCGCTTGAGCTCATCCAACCCCAGCGAAGCCTGCTTGCGGGCGTGCCAGATGCGCCGGGCACTCTTGGGGCCGATGCCCGGCACCCGCAGCAGCATCTCGAAGGGGGCACGGTTCACATCCACGGGGAATAACCCGTAATGCTGCACGGCCCAGTTGCATTTGGGGTCGAGATAGGGGTTGAAGTTGGGGTTGTTTTTATCCAGGATCTCATCCGCCTTAAACTCGTAAAAGCGGAGCAGCCAGTCGGCCTGATAAAGCCGATGCTCCCGCAGGAGCGGCGGCTTGGTATCCAGCGCAGGCAGGCGGGTATCCTCGGTCACAGGAATATAAGCAGAGTAGAACACCCGTTTCAGGTTATACTTATTGTATAACCCTTCCGTTAATTGCAGAATATGATAGTCTGTTTCAGGCGAAGCGCCCACGATCATCTGGGTGCTCTGGCCTGCCGGGGCAAACTTGGGGGCCTTGCGGTAGACGGCCACCTCTTCCCGGTTGGCAGCCCCCTCCACCGCGATCTGCTTCATGGGCCGGAAGATGGAATGCCTTCCCTTATCGGGGGCCAGCAGGTTCAGGCTGCGCTCGCTGGGCAGCTCAATGTTCACGCTCAGGCGGTCGGCCAGAAAGCCCAGCTGTTCCAGCAGCTCGGGGCTGGTGCCGGGAATGGCCTTGGCGTGGATGTAGCCGCCGAAGTGGTACTCACCCCGCAGCAGGCGCAGAACAGCCAACATCCGCTCGGTGGTATAATCAGGACTCACCAGTACGGCGCTGGACAGGAACAGGCCCTCGATGTAATTGCGGCGGTAAAACTCGATGGTCAGCTCGGCCAGTTCCCGGGGCGTGAAGGTGGCCCGGGGCACGTCGTTGGACTTGCGGTTGACGCAGTAACTGCAATCGAAGGAGCAGCAGTTGGTCATCAGCACTTTCAGCAGGCTGACGCAGCGGCCATCAGCGGTAAAGGCATGGCAGCAGCCCGGTGCGTAGCAGCTGCCGATACTTCCCGCCCTTGCCGACCGGGACGCACCGCTGGAGGTGCAGGCCACGTCATACTTTGCGCTGTCTGCCAGGATCGTCAGCTTGTCCATTAGCGATTGTTCCATAGGACACCTCCGAAAAATGGGTATAAAAAAGAAAGCCACGCAAGATGGCTTTTCTTTTTAGGTGCAAATCGGTTATTTCACCACTTTGCTTTTGTTTCCACCACACGGCCTGCGATGTGCAGGTGGTTGAGCTCCTCGCCCTTGATGACCATTTCTTTATAGGAAGGGTTGAAGGGCTGCAGCACCACGCAGTTGCCGCGCTGGAGATAGCGCTTCAGGGTGCCCTCGCCCTCGTCACCATAGATCAACACCCCCAGGTCGCCGTTCTCCAGCGTGTCCTGACGGTGCACCAGCGCAAGATCGCCATCGTGGATGCGGGGCTCCATACTGTCGCCGCGCACCACCAGATAGAAGTAACTGGAGGGGTCCTTGACCCGGGCGTACTCCTTGCCGTAGTCCTCTTCAAAGGCCAGCGCGCCATAGCCCGCCTTGACCGTGCCGATAACAGGGATCAGGCTGTACACATAGCTGCCAAAGAAGCGCTCCTCGGTCTGGCCCTCGGCGGCGGGATCAAACAGACCCAGCAGGTAGTCCGCGGTCGTGTCCAGGATCTCCGCCAGCTTTGCCACGGTTGTGGGGTCAGGGGAGCTCTTTCCACTCTCCCACTTGCCCACAGCCTGCTGGGTCACGCCCAACAGGGAAGCAAGCTCCGCCTGGCTCATGTGCTTTTGCTTTCGGCATTGCCGTAACAGCTCCGGAAACGACATGTTCAACACTCCTCTGCTTGTACCGGTCTGGTATGGTTTTATCTGAATTTATTATACAACAAAAGGATGTTTTAGTAAAGAGGAAATCCCGCTTTTTCTCGAAGAAAAGTTGTCGTTCCGTACAAAAATGCGTTTACTGCGCAGAAATTTTGATTTTAGGGTTGACAGAAGCGCGGAAATCTGGTAAATTAAATAGGCATTCGGTACGGCGTGTGCGAGTGCCCACGAGGAGAGATGTCCGAGTGGTTTAAGGAAGCAGTCTTGAAAACTGCCGTACGGCAACGTACCGTGGGTTCGAATCCCACTCTCTCCGCCATTTTTATTGAATAAGTGTAACGCATTTTGCTCTGGAGTAGTACTCAAGAGGCCGAAGAGGCGCCCCTGCTAAGGGCGTAGGTCGTCTAAACAACGGCGCGAGGGTTCAAATCCCTCCTACTCCGCCAAGAAAAAGCTCGATGATTTTTTGAAATCACCGGGCTTTTTCCATTTTTATTTAAAATTCGCCTATAAATCTTCGTTACAGCACCAGATTCGTCACTGCGGCCAGCAGGCTGAGATGCACAGGGTAGAACCCGTAGAACGCCCACTTGGCCCATTTGGGGCAGCGGCCGCGCTGGCCGTTATAGAACCAGATGAGCACAAAGGCCAGCGGGGCGGTGAGCTCCCAGGCAAACAAGATTGCTCCCACGATGCACTGCCGCTTACGATTCGCACGGGTCAGGTAGAGCGCGCAGAGGATGACTACACCGATACCGTTGTAATCCGTATGGAGCAGTTCCGCCGCTATCACACAGGCCGCAGCGCACAAAAAGCCCTGCCAGCTGGCGGAGCCATCCGGCTTTTCAAAATGCTTCAGGCCCGCCATGGCCAGCACACCCAGCGCCAGCGTCCAGTAAACATTCTGGTTTTCCGGTTCAATGGGCGTGCGAAAAAAGGCCAGGTCAAAGGGCACCTCGCTGAGCAGTGCGAACAGGAACAGTCTCTCGACATATTTTTTCACGTCATGGGTATGTACAAAGCCCTCCACCAGCAGAAAGCAGAAGATAGGAAAGGCCAGCCGCCCGGTAAAGCGCAGAATACGGTCCAGCTGAAACAGCGAGAGCTGCCCCAGGGTGCTTCTTGTGAGCGTGCCGGAGGCCAGTTTGGGCATCAGAAGCCCGGCCTCGACGCAGGAAGCTCCGATATGGTCGATGAGCATGGTGACACAGGCAACGGTTTTGAGTGCCGTGCCGCTGAGCCCGCGGCGGGTTTGAATCGTTTCCTCCATAAAATGTTACCTCTTTTGCTTTTTTAAACTCGAAAAATGCCCTTCTTTTTATAATACGAGGGAGCTTTTCCGGTTCCTGCAGGCGCTCTGCCAAAATGCACCGGATTCCGGCACAAATCCACCTAAAATGCTTGACAGAATGGGCGGGGGATAGTAAAATCAAGAAGATAATTGAACTATCTTAAACCAAAGATGAAAAAGATTCACAGAGAATCGGGCGTCTCCGAACCAGACCAGACCGGAAGGAGGCATTGGGAATGACGCTGTTTTCTTATGAGATTTTTGATGCGGTCGCGCGGCAGGGCAGCTTTAACAAGGCGGCTCAGCAGCTGCACCTGACCCCTTCAGCCATCAGCCACGCCATCGCAGTGATGGAGGCGGAGCTGGGCTTTACCCTGTTCAACCGCGGCAAAAACGGCGTTACCATGACCAGTTACGGCGCTTCGCTGTACCCTTCCATCCGTGCGGTGCTGAACAGTGACGAGGCTCTGCAGCAGAGCATCGCCCGCCTGAACGGCCTGGAAAAAGGCAAGGTCAAGCTGGGTGTGTTCAACTCGGTCTGCGCCGGTCTGCTGCCTGATATCCTCAAGGGCTTCATGGGCCACTACCCCCAGATCGAGGTAGAAGTTTACCAGGGCACCTACGATGATGTCAAGGAGTGGCTGCGCACCGGTCAGGTAGATATCGCTTTCCTCTCCAACAACTGCCGGGACGAGTTCACACTCACCGAGCTGTTCCACGAGCCGCTGCTCTGCGTCACCCCCATGGACTGGCCTGAACCGCCAAACGGCGTGATGACCCCCGCCCTGATGAACGGCCAGAACTTCGTTGTCCAATGGGATGCCACCGATGCGGAAATGCGCCAGTTCCTCAAGAAGTATTCCATCTCGACGGAGCGCCGCTGCCATGTCATCGATGACCAGTCCAACATTGCCATGGTCGAGGCGGGTCTGGGCATCTCCATCATGCCCCAGATGCTGCTGCGCAACTGTACGGCTGCAGTCAAGATCTACCCCATCGAGCCCGAGGAGGATCGTGTGGTGGGTCTGGCCATCCAGCGCCCCACCGCTATGGCTCCCGCCGTGGAGCAGATGTTCCACCACATTGTGGACTACTGCAAAGGTCTGGGCTGAATCACAGTGTAACATAACGGGCCGATGTGTGCAACACCGGCCCGTTTTTGCATCCCGTAAAACTTTGGATTGTATCCCCGCCCGGGATACGGTATACTAAGAAAAAGTTTGTTTCGTGTCTGAGACAGAGGGGAAGTTTCTATGGATCGAAGAAGTTTTTGCAAGGCGCTGGGGTTTGCGGCCGGCAGCGCCCTGCTGCCCGGGCTGACGGCAGCTGCCGCCGAAAACACCCCGGCAGGCCGTGCCGTACCGGACGGGGAATATCCCATTGGTATCCGCAGCGACCTGAGCGCCTGCGACCTGACCCACGACTTTTACTACTCTGACAGTTTTTTCACGCACCCGGCCACCCGGTATGACCATAAGCTTGCTCTGGCAACGCTGGGTCTGGTCTGCTCTGCGGCAAACACCGTAGCCAGCGAGGAAAAATACTGGGTCAACGGCCCGGCAGGGCGGGAAGCCCACATTGCCGCCGCTTACGAGACGCTGGGCTTCGGCGACCCGCTGTTCTACAACTACGACCTCGACACCGGCAGAGCGGGGGATTATGTCGGTTACTCGCTGGCCCGCAAGCCCCTGAACCTGAACGGTCAGCACGCCACCCTTGTGGCCCTCATCCTGCGGGGCGGCGGCTACGGCGGCGAGTGGGCCAGTAACTTTCACGTCGGTGCCGACAGCGCCCACACCGGCTTTGTGACCCCGGTGGCGGCGGTGTTCTCCTCCCTCAAAGCCTATCTTTCCCGGGCCGTGCAGGCCGGGGAGACGGGGCCCTTCAAGCTCTGGCTGGGCGGTTACAGCCGAGGCTCCATCGTGGCGAATATGCTGGCGGCCAAAATTGCGAAGGAGCTGCCCCAGTTCGACCGGGAGAACATCTACGCCTACGGCCTTGCCGTGCCTGCGGCTCTGACCGCCGCCGACCGGCCTGACTTGCAGCAGGATTACGACGCCAACCACGCCGGGGACGGCACGCTGCGGGACTCCTGGACCGAAAGCAACATCTTCAGCATCATTTCCAGCGGTGACGTGGTGGCCCGGGTACTGCCCAGTGTCTGGGGCTACCACCGCAACGGCTGTGACCGTTTTCTCCCCGCCACCCGGGATCCCGAGGAGCTGGCCGATCTGGACGCTATGGGCCAGACCTTCGGCCCCACGCCGCTGGTGTTCAGCAGCCTTGCCACCGCCGAGGACACCGATGCCCTCATCGACATCGTGGCAAAGTTCTGCATTTCCCGGGAAAATTTCCACCAGAAATACGAAGCCGCTATCATGGATATGATCCAGTGCGCCTTCACGCGCTCTGAAGACGAGGTGGTCAACGGCCACATTCTCAGCGACGGTGAGATCGTGGACCGCCTGCAGAGCCTTTCCAACATGAAAGATGTCGATTACTGGAAGATCGTGCGGAGTGTCTGGGCCGCTTCCTCCATGAGCCGCCCCATTCTGGAGCGGTACGGTCAGAACGTCCCCCTGCTGGCCCGGCAGATCGTTATCCCGGTACTGGCCGTGGGCCTGTGCTATGGCATCGAGACCGATGTGGTGCAGGTGGTGGCCCAGTACATCATCCGTCTGCTCACAGTCCGGGGCGAGCTGGACAGTGTCCTGCGCGCGGCCTTCTGCCACCACCCGGAGAACTATATCGCCCTGATGGAATACTACGCCCCCGAGGAGCACGGCATGGAGCCGTTTACCAGGATCTAAGGACACAAAAAAGCCGGTCAGCATACGCCGACCGGCTTTTATTGGTTATGAAAAATCAGCCCAGCATCTCGTGAGCGGTCTTGCAGATGGTCGCTGCATCCAGACCGTACAGCTTGAGCAGGTCCCATGCGGGGCCGGAGCAGCCGAACTTGTCCTGCACGCCGACACGGCGGACAGGGGTGGGCAGCTTTTCGCTCAGGACAGCACAGACAGCCTCGCCCAGGCCGCCGATGACACTGTGCTCCTCGGCGGTGATGACCTTGCCGCAC
>CALDLZ010000111.1 GCA_937915335.1 uncultured Faecalibacterium sp. | reverse complement strand
TGGAAGAGCCCAACGTGCTGGGCACCGTGGCTGTCGTTGCCACTGCCGGTGTGGGTGCTGCTGTGCTGGGCTGGACCGGCTATAACATTGCCGCCGACCTCTACGCACAGTCTATCCTGCCCGAGGGTACGGCCATCCCCGAGACCAAGGAAGCCCTTGCCGTGATGCTGTGGCAGAACGCTGGCAAGCCCGAAGTCGTTGCCGCTGATGGCACTGCTCTCTCTGAGACCGAACAGGCCCAGCAGTGGGTCGTTGCCAATGGTTTGATGGAGAACGAAGAAGACGGCACCTTCCACCCCGAGAAGGGCGTGGGCAAGTTCGCCGCGCTGAATGCTGTTAAGGCTCAGCAGGAAACTGCCAACGTCCAGTAAAACCAGACACGGGCTCGCCCTCTCAGTCTGCTTCGCAGACAGCTCTCCCAAAGGGAGAGCCAATTGTGGCTCGCAGTCAGCACTTGCCAAATTCAGAAGATGGGTTGGCTCCCCCGTTGGGGGAGCTGGCAAAGCCGTCAGGCTTTGACTGAGAGGGTTCACCCACCTATTTAACCATTCCCGAATATTCCCAAAACACAGGAGCGCCTCATCCGCAATCGGATGGGGCGCTTCTGCGTTGTGTGCAGATTTTTTCCCTGCACCCCCTTGCATCCTGCCCACCGGTGCGGTATGCTTAATCAATAGAGCATTGCAGAGGGAGGGAACCCCGGATGGACATGGAAGAAATCCGCTACCTGCTGGGCAGCACGATCTTCGCGCGGGCAAAGGCGTATGTGGACCGGATACAGGATTTCAACTGCGAAGTGGCCGAAAACGGCGTGCGGCACCTGAGCGCCGACGTGCGCGGCGGCGGCCGCAACCTGTACCAGACCCAGGTCTGGCTGCGGGAAAACGGCAGCTTCGTCAGCGCCAGCTGCTCCTGCCCTTATAATGAGAGCGGCGAGGGCCCCTGCTGCAAGCACATCGGGGCCCTGCTGCTCTGGGACAGCGAGGGCCGGGGGGCTTCTCTGGAAGCGCCGCCGAAGCCCGCGGGGGGCGTTGCGAGCATTCCGGGCGTGGTGCGGGGCACGGCCAACCTGCAAGCGGCCCAGCCCGAGGAGCCGTCCCGCAAGGACAGCTATGTATCCAGTCTGGAAATGCTGTTCGGCAAAAAGTGGCGGGGCGAGGAGCCGGAATCCGATTACGAGGCCCGGCAGCTGCTCCGGGCCTATCAGGAGGGGGCGCTAGCCGAGGTGGACGGCGCGTCCACCCATGTGGAACCCCGCACCCACTTTGCCGATCTGGAACCGGAGCTGACCCTTCTGCCCGGGGAGCTGCCCTGGCTGCGCCTGCGTGTTTCGGCGGACAGCGGGCGGCAGTATGTGGTAAAGAGCATCCCTGACCTGTTACGGGCCGTGGAGAACCACGGCTTCATCAGCTATGGCAAGACGCTGGAATTCTGGCACAGCTGGGAGGCCTTTACCCCTGAAGCCCAGCAGCTGCTCCGCCTGCTGCGGCGGCAGCTCAGCGCCAAGCAGAGCGCTGAGGCTGCCCTACGCAGTTACGGCAGCGCGCCCCGCAGCGGGCCTGCCGGGGGCATCCCGCTGAACGGCGAGATCTTTGACAGTCTGGTGGCCCTCTATGCCCCCGCCGGGGACTTGGGCGGCTACGAGCTCAAGTCCGGCATCCCGGCCCTGACCATGCAGGTGGAAAAGCGCCGGGGCGGTGTGGAGGTGGCCGTGAGCCCCTCACTGGGCTGGACTGCTGGTTTAGACAACGATTATCTATACAGTGAGGACACGATCTGGCAGCTGAACCGGGACGAAAGCGCCCGGATGATGCCCGCCCTGAAAGCCCTGTGCGGCAAGAGCCTGTTCTTCACCACCAAGGATGCCACGGCCTTTTGCAGCTATGTCCTGCCCGAACTGGGCAGCAAGGTGAACATTGAGGACCCGGACCGGCTGCTGCTGAATCAGATCCCGCTGGAACCGGTGGTGCAGTTTTACCTCGACGCGCCCCAGATGGGGGCCGTCAGCGCTCATCTGGAATTTTTATACGGCGAGGACAGCGTCAAGCCCAATGCGCCTGTCCCCATCGGCCTGCTGCGGGATGCCCGGGCCGAACAGCGGGCCGGGCGGCTGCTGGGACGGTATCTGGAGCCCGGGCTCGACACCATGGGCAACGGCGTGGCCGCCCGTTACGACGCTTACGAAGAGGATGCCGTCTACCGCTTTCTGGAAGAGGGCATCCCGGCCCTGCTGGCCGAGGGCGAGGTCTACCTGACCGATGCCTTCCGCAACTTACAGGCCGCGCCGCCCAAAATTTCGGTGGGGGTGTCGGTGCACGGCAGTGTGCTTGACCTGGAGGTGGACACCGGCGAGTTCCCGGTGGGCGAACTGAAAGCCCTGCTGAAATCGCTCCACCAGAAAAAGCGCTACCACCGCCTGCGGGATGGCCGGCTGCTTCGGCTGGATGATTCGATGGAAGCGCTGGACGAGCTGAACGAGACGCTGGAGCTCTCCGGTGCCAAGCTGGGCAAGAACCACGCCCAGCTGCCCCTCTACCGGGCCCCCAGCCTGGATTGGGCCCTCTCGGGGCAGAACGGCATCCGCTTCAACCGGGACGATGCCTTCCGGCAGATCAGCCGGAGTTTCCATGCGGTGAAGGACAGTGAGTATACCCCGCCCGCATCTTTACAGAAAGTTTTGCGCAAATACCAGCGGGACGGCTACCGGTGGCTCCGCACGCTGGATGGCTACGGCATGGGCGGCATCCTTGCCGATGATATGGGTCTGGGCAAGACGGTACAGGTGCTCAGCTACCTGCTGGCCCTCAAGGAGCAGGGCGAGAACACCCTGCCCAGCCTCATCGTCTGCCCGGCCTCGCTGGTGCTGAACTGGGCCGAGGAGTGCCAGAAGTTCACGCCCCAGCTCACCTGCATCACCGTGGACGGCGGCGCGGCCCACCGGGCCCAGCTGGCCGAGCAGTGGGACGGGGCCGACGTGGTGGTGACCAGCTACGACCTGCTGCGCCGGGACGAGACCCTGTACGAAAACCAGAAATTCTACGCCTGCATTCTGGACGAGGCGCAGGCCATCAAGAACCACACCACCCAGAAGTATAAGGCCGTGTGCGGGGTGAACAGCCGGGTGCGGTTTGCCCTCACCGGCACCCCCGTGGAGAACCGGCTGGGCGAGCTGTGGAGTATCTTCTCTTTCCTGATGCCGGGCTATCTGCCGCCCTACAAGAGCTTCTGCACCCGGTTTGAAAAGCCCATCGTGCAGGAGAACGACCCGGCGGCGGTGCGGCGGCTGAACCAGCTCACCGGGCCCTTTATCCTGCGACGAATGAAGTCCGAGGTGCTGAAAGAGCTGCCCCCCAAGACCGAGAACGTCTACCGTATCGAGCTGGAAGAAGAGCAGCGCAAGCTCTATCTTGCCGCCGTGGTGGATGCCCGGGAGAAGCTGCGGGCCGCCAAGCCCGAGGACAAGATGGCGGTGTTCTCCGTTCTCATGCGCCTGCGGGAGATCTGCTGTGACCCACGGCTCATCGCCGATAACTGGGCGGGCGGCAGCGCCAAGCTGGATGCCTGCATCGACCTTGTCACCAGTGCCGTGGAGGGCGGCCACCGCATCCTGCTGTTCAGCCAGTTCACCTCCATGCTGGATCTGCTGGCCAAACGGCTGGACGAAGAGGGCGTGAGCCACTTCACGCTGCAAGGCTCCACCCCCAAGCCGGTGCGTGCCGAGCTGGTGCGCCGCTTCAACGGCGGCGAGGTCAGCGTGTTCCTCATCTCCCTGCGGGCGGGCGGCACCGGCCTGAACCTGACTGCGGCAGATATCGTCATCCACTACGACCCGTGGTGGAACGTGGCGGCCCAGAATCAGGCCACCGACCGCGCTTACCGCATCGGCCAGCAGAACCCGGTGCAGGTGTACAAGCTCATCGCCCAGGACACCATCGAGGAAAAGATCGTGGAGCTGCAGCAGGCCAAGCAGAACCTGGCCGAGACTGTCACCGGCAGCGCGGATGGAGCCATCCTCGCCATGAAGCCGGAGGAGCTGCTGAAATTGTTGGAGGGAACCGAATGATGCAATATGCAATTTTTGCCCGGCCCGTCGTGACCATCTATGACCTGCCCCGACCCACCAAGCAGGGGGAGCCGGGTGTCGTCTCCACCATCGGGGACGAGGGTCTGTACGGGCAGGCCTGCCAGGTGTGTACCGCACCCGGCGGCGTGACGGCGGGGGGCGAGCCCCTTTCCCCGGAACTGGCCGAGGTGGTGACCTTTTACGGCTACCACGGCTTTGTCCGGCAGAGCGCGCTGAAATTTGTCAGTGAAGCGGAGCTGCGGGCTTACCTGAGCGAAACGCTCGTCCTGACCGACCGGGCATCGGATGTGCTGAACCTGCCCAAGGTACAGGGCGTGCGGATGCTGGAACTGGAACAGGGCGGCGTTCTGCGCCGCCTGCCCGACGCGGAAGCCGAGGCTCATACCGGCTGGGCAAAGGTCGCCCTGCTGGATGGCCGAACCGGCTATCTCCGGGATGTGGCGCTGGAACCCGTGCGCTACCCGATGCACGCCGTGTTCTCCCAGCGGGAGGGCCTGCCTTTCAACGATGCCCTAGCTGAGGCTCTGCATACCACCGCCGACCGGCTGGTGCCGGAAGTGCTGGAAAAACGGTACGGCGGCAGCGAGGAAGCCTTCCGGGATGCCGTCTGCGCGCAGGCGGAAAAGTACCTGGGCACCGAGTACCGCTGGGGCGGCAAATCGGGCCGGGGCATCGACTGCTCCGGTCTTGTCAGCAGTGCCTATATGCAGTGCGGCGTGCTCATCTACCGGGATGCAAAGATCGTGGAGGGCTGGCCCATGCACGCCATCCCCTTGGAACAGAAGCAGCGGGGCGATGCCCTGTACTTCCCCGGCCATATCGCCCTGTATCTTGGCGATGGCCGCTATATCCACTCCACCGGTGCCGCCGCCAGCGGCGGCGTGGTCATCAACAGCCTTGACCCGGCGGACCCGCTGTACCGGGAAGATCTGGTGAAGTCTCTCTATGCGGTAGGAAGTATTTTTTGAGAAAGTGGCTTGCCCTCTCCGTCAGCGCTGATGCGCTGCCACCTCTCCCAAAGGGAGAGGCAATTGCGGCTTTTCGGTAAAGCAGTGCAAATTTGCAGCTGCTGGCCGGGCAGATGCATTGGCTCCCCCTTTGGGGGAGCTGGCACGACGTAAGTCGTGACTGAGAGGGTGAGGACGTTGATAAGGAGCAACCAATATGAAAGTTTTCGACTTACATTGTGACACCCTGAGCGAGCTGCGGCGCGCGGAGATGCGGGGGGACGGCCAGACCTTCGGCCATAACAACGGCCATATCGACCTGGAAAAGATGGAGAAGGGCGACTACATGCTCCAGTGCTTTGCCGCCTTTGTGAACCTGGGCGACCCCACCCCGGGCGCTGACCCGCTGGTGACGGCGCTGGAAGAGATCGATGTGTTCAAGCGGATGATGGAGCGGTATTCCGATAAGATCGCCCCGGTCTACAAGCCCGAGGATATCCGCAGGAACGCCGAGGCGGGCAAGATCAGCGGAATGCTCACCATTGAGGAGGGCGGCTGCTGCAAGGGCAGCCTGGGCGTGCTGCGCCGGATGTACGAGCTGGGCGTGCGGATGATGACCCTGACCTGGAACCATGAGAACGAGCTGGCCAGCCCCAACGTGGTGCCCGGCGACGGCCCCATCTGGCCCTGCCTGCCCAACACCGAGACCGGCCTGAAGGAGAAGGGCTTCGAGTTCCTGGCCGAGATGGAGCACCTGCACATCATTGTGGATGTGAGCCACCTGTCCGATAAGGGCTTCTGGGATATCGCTGAGCACAGCACCCGCCCCTTTGCGGCCAGCCATTCCAACTGCCGTGCGCTGGCACCCCACTGCCGCAACCTGACCGACGAGATGATCCGGGTCATGGCGGAGCGCGGCGGTCTGGTGGGCCTGAACTATTGCGCGGGCTTTCTGGACAACCAGCCCAGCCCCGACCTGTGCCGCAGCACCACGGCTCTGATGGCAAAACATGCGGCCCATTTCAAGCAGGTGGGCGGCATCGAGATCATCGGCCTGGGCAGCGACTTTGACGGCATCGGCGGCAAGCTGGAGCTGAGCGACTGCTCCAAGATGCCCCTGCTGGCCGATGCCCTGCGGAAAGAAGGCTTCACCGAGGACGAGGTGGAAGCCATCTTCTTCCGCAACGCACAGCGTTTCTTTGAGGAGAATCTGTAATGGAAAAGAATATGACCTTAGAAAAGCGCATCGCCGCCGAGCTCTATTCCTATCAGGGCAAGATGAGCGTCTTTGTGGATGACCTGCATGGCAACACGGTGCAGATCGGTGCCGACGAGGAATTTGAGACGGCATCCACCATCAAGGCATTCATTCTGGCGGTGCTGTATCTGCAGGTCAGCCGGGGCAAGGCTGATCTGGAGGAAGAGATCGCCTACGAGGCCAGCCAGTTCGTGGATGGCTCCGGGATGCTCCGGGCCCTTGGCGTGGGGGCCAAGCTCAAGGTGAAGGACACCGCCACCATGATGATCATTTGTTCCGATAACATCGCCACCAACATGATCATTGACTATCTGGGGCTGGATACCATCAATGCCTGCATTCAGGAATTGGGTTTCGGGTACACCGTCCTGCACAACCCCCTTCACTTTGACCGCTACGACAAGCTGGGCACCACTACGCCCCGGGATTACGCCGCCCTGTTTGCCCGGGTGGCACAGGGCACGCTGGTCAGCCGGGAAGCCAGTGCCGCCATGCTGAACATCTTCCGCCAGCAGCACTATAACACCATGCTGACCCACGATTTTCCCCAGTTCTATCTGGACTGCGAGGAGACTGGTGAGCCGGAGCTCATCTGGGTGGCCAGCAAGAGCGGCAGCATGAACGCCTGCCGCAACGATGGCGGCATCATCCACACCCCTTACGGCGAGTATGTCATTGTCCTGATGAATAAGGACTTCCATGATATCATCGAGTACAACGACCACCCCGCCATGGTCTACGGTGCCCGGGTATCCCGGATGATCCTGGATCAGGTGCTGGCATGCGAAGGAAAGCTGTATTTGGACTAAACCCCTCCGTCATCCCTTCGGGATGCCCCCTCCCCTAATGGTGGAGGCCTTGGAAAATACAATAAGTTTGTTGAAAATGGGGAAATTATTACAATGGGGATTTCGATTTCTCTGCCAATGCTGCTGTTTCTGATGGCAATGACCGGCTTTGCGGGCTTTGTGGATTCGGCGGCGGGCGGCGGCGGGCTCATCAGCCTGCCCGCCTACCTGTTCGCCGGCCTGCCGGTGCACTATACCTACGGCACCAACAAATTCAGCGCCGCCTGCGGCACCACCTTTGCCACGGCCCAGTTCTTCCGCAAGGGAGCCATAAACATCAAGGTCGGCCTACTGGCGGCGGTGGGCAGCTTTGCGGGCAGTGCCCTGGGTTCGCACATCGTGCTTTTGCTCAGCGACAGGGTTCTGCGCGCCATGATGCTCATCATCCTGCCGGTGGCGGCGGTGCTCATCCTCTGGCGGCGGGATTTACCCGACGAGAACCGGGACGACGGTGCCCTGAACACCCCAAAAGCCGTGCTGGCCCTCGGCATCGGGCTGGGCATCGGCCTGTACGACGGCATCTTCGGCCCCGGCACGGGTACCTTTGCCATCATCGCCTTTACCACCCTGATGGGCTTCGACCTGCGCACGGCGGGCGGCAACGCCAAGGTACTCAACCTTGCCAGCAACTATGCCAGTCTCGTGACGTATCTTTCCAGCGGGCTGGTGGTGTTCTCCATCGGCATCCCCTGCGCCCTCAGCGGCATAGCGGGCAACCTGCTGGGCTCCCACTTCGCCCTTAAGAACGGTGCAAAGTTCATCCGCCCCATGATGCTGGTGGTGCTGGTGCTCCTGCTGGGGAAGATCGTGGGAGACGCGGTGCTGTGAGCCAAACAAAAAAGAGGAACTGCCGGAATGCAAGGACTTCGTAAAAAAGTATTTTGACCTGATAACAAGAAAAACCAGAACTGTTGGCTGAGTTAGCTTTGCAGTTCTGGTTTTTCTATTGTCCGTGAGAGCAAAAATCGTCCCGTGGCCACAAATTTTCAATTTTTGAAAATTTCCTGTCCCTTTGGGACTGCCTCTTATTGGGGCGTGCCTGCCCCAAACCCTGCTAGGAACAAGTGCGACAAACTGAAACTTATACCTTAACATTCGGATTCGTGTATTGCCCATGCTTCTTGGTGCTTTGGCCATACTGAATGGCAAACTTCGGACAGCGATGCAAACAACCAAGGCACATCACGCACTTGTCCTTGACCCAGACAGGCTGGTTGCCTTGCATTTCAATGGCCTGCACAGGACACTTTCTGGCACACAGACCGCATCCGATACAAGTATCCTCTACACGGAAATTCGTTGTGCGCCGTACCTTGCTGTTATAGATTGGTTCTGCGATCCATTCCGTGATAAACGCAGGGGTACGGGGTGACATATAACAGTTCGTGCGACATTCTTTGACACTGGAGATGATCGCATTGATTTCAGTTTCCGTATTTTGAGTGTATCGAGCCACCTTTTCTGGGGTAGACAGATCAAAGATAGGAGTCCATGTATCCACCATTCGGACAGAATAATAGGCATCGATTTCACGACCTCGGATCGCCTTGTTTGCCATTGCACCAGATGCGCCGGGCGTTGTTCCATAGGTAGCAACATAGTATAAATACTCGGTTTGGAAAGAAGATTTCTCAAGAAACTCTTTTACAATGCTCGGCAGTCCCCAATCATAGGTAGGTGAAATAATGCCGATCGTTTTATCGAAAAACTCATATTGGCCGTTCCGAATACAATCCAC
>CALDLZ010000110.1 GCA_937915335.1 uncultured Faecalibacterium sp. | reverse complement strand
AATCTGCCAGCATGACAGCCGAGTGGGAAAATGACCTGCTGCGGATGGAACGCGGTAAAATTAAACCCCATGATTTTATGCAGGGCATCCACGGGCTGCTCGATAAGATGCTGGCTGATCTGCGGCAGATTCCTACCGTCGCGGCAGCTCCCAATCATAATAAGGTAAGCGTAGGAAGCTGCCCGGTCTGCGGCAATCCTGTACATGAGAGCAAACTTAGCTTTTGTTGTGCAGACCGTAGCTGCAAATTTGCACTCTGGAAAGAAAGCAGATACTTGTCCAATATGAGAAAGACGCTGGACAAGAAGATGGCCACAGACCTTTTGCAGAAAGGCCGCACCCATGTGAAAGATTTCTATTCCACAAAGAAGGATAAGACATTCGCCGCTGACCTTGTGATGCGCGTCGAGGATGGCCGTGCACAGTACAGTCTGGAATTTCCCAAAACACCAATGAAAACGAAAACGTAAAGGAGGTTTGACCCTTGCCACAGATTAACGATATTCGAGAACTGGCGCAGCAGAACGCCCGGTATGTCAGTAACTCGCCACAGGACTGGATGAGTTATCTGGATGTGGCGGCGCGGCTGTACCGCTATTCGTTCACCGATGCACTCCTGATCCACGCGCAGCGGCCCGATGCGACCGCCTGCGCAGAAATGGAACTCTGGAATCAGAAAATGAGCCGCTGGGTCAACCGTGGCGCAAAAGGCATCGCGCTTCTGGATGATACCGGACCGCGTACCAAGCTGCGGTATGTGTTCGATATTGCTGACACCCATCTGGTGCGCGGCGGCAGAACACCGCTCTTATGGAATCTGGACAGCCACGAGCATGAGCAGGCTATCTTAGACCATCTGGTAGATACCTATGGTTTATCCCAGACAGACAGCATGAACGCTGCTCTGCTGGAACTGGCACAGCAGTTGACCGCCGACAATCTGGATGAAGCGATGGATGGTCTGGTCTATGAGGTGAAAGACACTTTTCTGGAGGAACTGGACGAAGATAACATCCATGTCCGCTTCCGGGAATTGATGACCAACAGTATCTTCTATACGCTTTCCCGTCGCTGCGGGCAGGAGCCTATGGATGTACTGGACGATGATGACTTTATCCGTATCGTGGATTTCAACAAGCTGCCGGTGCTGTCGTTCCTTGGCAACGCCGTTTCCGAACAGTGCGAAGCGGTTCTTTTTGACATTGGCCGCGAGATGCGGAAAATTTACAAAAAAGAAATCACGCAGCAGCTTGAAAAAGCTGTTGACAGCTTGTATAATACCAATACAGACTTTAACACATTAAAGCGTGAAATCAAAGAAAACACGACCAAAGGAGGACAAGAAAATGGAGTTGACGTATTACCGCAAGGGAGATTATCTGTTCCCGAATCTGGCCGTGAAGGACGAGCCGCAGACCATCGGGAAGTACGGGATGCTGCGCAGGACGTACCTGAAAGAGAACCGCAAGAACTGGTATCAGAGTATGCTGATGAGCGGCAGGCTGAACCAGCATCTGGCGCAGATCGAGGAAGCAGCGGAGAGCCGGGTGGAAACCCTGCTGGACAGTCTGAACGAGAAGTTTCCGGCACCGAACAAGGAGAAAGACCCGCTGGCATGGGCGGCACATCAGAACAGCCTGACGGCGATGGCAGAAGAGATCGTCTTGAAGGAATTGGTATACAATTAACCGAACCGACAACAGAACAGGATTTGAGCGAAGCAGAGGAAGAAATTGCCTCTGCTTTTTCTTTTCCTGATTTGCCGACCGTGGAACAGCAGATCCGTGCCATCGAAGAACCGATCCGGGCGCGGTATGCGGACGAGATTGCACTTGATTCCGAAGTAGTCGATGAAATCCTGCGCACGGGCAGCAACCGCAGCAAAGGTCAGCTTCGTCTGATCTACAATTTCATGGTTGAGAAAACCCCGGAAGAATATACAGAGTTCGTGAAAAACGAATATGGTACGGGCGGCAAAGGCTTTGAAATTGACGGCGCAAAGTATGCAGTCTGGTTCGATGATTTAGGGCTGCATATTGCAGTAGGCAGCACGGCAAAGGGCGGTACGCTTGCCAATGCGTTTTTATCATGGGAGGATGTGAGCAATCGTATCCATGAACTGCTCCGGCAGGGTGAGTATGCTCCGCAGGCGGTTCTGGATGCTGCACGGCAGAATGCTTTGCAGGAACACGCGCAGACGTTGGCTTATATGGAACGTGACTTGGCAGACGGTGTTGCCGAAGCAGTGTTTCAGGATACAGCAATCTTCAGGGGCGGTTTCCCGGAACTGACAGACAGGCTGGCAGGCTTGCTGGATGATACGGATTTTCTGACTGACCTAAACGACAGATTATCTGCGCTGGGGGAAGCCTACGTCGAAGATAAAGACCTGATGCGGATGCACTTTTATAAGCCGGATAAAGTGGCAGCTCTGTTCCAGCAGTTTGCAAAGCCTTATCAGAACTACTCGGCGCGGGATGGCTTTCACTGGAATGAGTATAAGAAGTTCATCACGGAAGATGAAATAAACGCTTATTTCACACGAGGCAGCAATTATTCGGACAGTCGACTGGCAATCTATTCGTTCTTCTTGAATCATGAGGACAAGAAAGAGCGGGCAGACTTCCTGAAAGACCATTACGGAATCGGTGGCAGCAGCCATGCACTCTGCGGGGCAGATGATTCTCACGAAGATCACGATAGCAGAGGTATTGCTTTGGAGCGTGGCCCATACGGGAACCCGGATGCAAGCGTTCATCTGAACTGGAATCAGGCTGTAGGTCGAATTGACCGACTTATCCGTGACAGTGAGTATTTGAAGCTGACAGACTACTCCCGGATGCCTGCTTATGAGCGCGAGCGGATGGCAATGCGGGTGATGGACTTCTATCACCATCTGCCGAACGAGGTGGAACGTCCTTTCCCGCAGGATCTTTACCACGAAGAGGGACGAAAGGCTCTCGTCGAAAAGCTGGCAGACCCTGAACAAGCAGCGGAACTTCTGGAGCAGATGGACAATGCACTGCTGTCCATGCCGCTGGATTCCGAAGAATATGAGCGCAAGGCAGAATTCCTCTCTATCCTGCACCAGTATGTCGAGGGAACGTACACGATTTTCCCGGAAAAGAAGAAGGCTGTTGAGAT
>CALDLZ010000109.1 GCA_937915335.1 uncultured Faecalibacterium sp. | reverse complement strand
TTTTTACCGCCATGCCAAGGGCCCCCCTATTAAGCGGGGGCTGGCACGCGGAGCGTGACTGGGGGGTTCTTTCCCGTCAAATCGTCCTAAAAACACCCCCGAAATTGTGAGTATTCACAAACATTCATAAAAGCTCTTGATTTTTTATAGGGGGGGGGGGTATGATAGGGTGCGAAGAGCACCCTATCAAAACAGAAGAATCGGCAAACCAGTCGGAAGGCTGCGACGCAAAGCTAAAGGGCCCGGAACGGGCAGCCAGCTGCACTTTTTGCGATACGCAATCCAGAGCGTCATATCAGTCAGATGGCCGGTATGGCGCTTTTTGCTTTGGATGGGTGCAGAGTATTGGGGTTATTTTTGTAAAGGAGGAAATTCTGATGAAACCCAGACAATTGGTAAGTTTATTGATTGCGGTTTGCATGATGGTTGCAATACTGCCGCTGTCGGCATTTGCGGCAGACAATGCTACAACAGGTACCTGCGGCGATAATGTTAATTGGGCACTGACCGAGGATAACAATGGTGATTATACACTAACGATTTCTGGTAAGGGTGCAATGACTGATTATTCTGCGAATGGTCAATCGCCATGGTTTTGGGCAAACAAACAGATTCGCAGAATCGTGATTGAAGATGGTGTGACTACCGTTGGAGCATATGCCTTTCAGGGCTGTGATCGTTTTTATACGATTGCCCTTCCTGCTAGCGTAGTAAGTATTGGCGATTCAGCTTTTCGGTCTTGCACCAGTCTGGAAACCATCGATCTTAGCAATGCGGATAACTTACAATCCATCGGAAACGATGCGTTCCATTACTGTTATAATTTTACGGATATTGTTATTCCAGACAGCGTGAAAGTGATCGGCGAAAATGCGTTTTTTGATTGCCATGCATTAAAGAATGTGACCATCTCGACGAGCTCCAAGATGACCACTATCAGTAAGGGAGCTTTTGGCTATTGTGCTGCGTTGAAAAATATCACGATTCCTGCTGGCGTAACAGAAATCGGTAACAGTGCTTTTGTCTATGGCATTAGTCTGGAAACCATCACCTTTGCTCCGAACAGTAAATTGACAACCGTCGGCAACAAGGTTTTTAATACCTGCTATGCAAAAATCTATTGTGAGCCTGCATTGGCCGGTGTATTGAGTGGCAAAACAGATGATGCAAGTATTGTTTCTCAGGTTACTGTAAAAATCAATTATAATGGCCTCGGTGGCGAAAATACTGAAACCACTGCTACTTACCCTGCACAGATTAAAGAGCCTGCAACTCCGAGCGCTGAGGGCTATACCTTCCTCGGTTGGTACGATGAGAACGGTGACGAATTTGATTTCGGCACACCTGTCACTAAGGATACTGCCATTACTGCAAAATGGGTCAAAGACCATCAGCTGACCGTGAAGGGCGGCACCTTTACCGTTGACGACAAGGTTGTTGAGGAAAACCCAGCCGATGTGCCGGAAGGAGCAAAAGTTGTTGTTACCTTTGATGAAAGCACCCTTTCTGATGCTCAGACTTTCGACCAGTGGACGATCAGTTCCAGCGAGATCCTGAATGCAATTAACCCAAACAACAAAACGATTGAGTTTACCATGCCTGAGGAAGGCGTAACGGTTGAAGCTATGACAAAGGATATCTCTATTGAAGATGACGGCTCCAATGTTCTTGGCACTGCCGCTGTGATTGGCACTGTGGCCGTTGGCGGTGCAGTGATCGCATGGCAGGGCTACAATATCGCCGCTGATATTTACGCCCGTGACATCCTGCCCGAGGGCACTGCCATCCCCGAGACCAAGGAAGCCCTTGCCGTGATGCTGTGGCAGAACGCAGGCAAGCCCGAGGTCGTGGCCGCTGACGGCACCACTCTGAGCGAGACCGAGCAGGCCCAGCAGTGGGTCGTTGCCAACGGCCTGATGGAGAACGAGGAGGACGGCACCTTCCACCCCGAGAAGGGTGTGGGTAAGTTCGCCGCGCTGAATGCGATTAAGGAGCAGCAGGAAACTGCTAACGCTCAGTAAAACGTATGAAACCCCACCGTCATCCCTACGGGATGCCACCGCCCCTAGTAGGGGCGGCCTTGGCAAAACCGTGAAGCTTTACGCAATGCCAAGGGCCCCACTATTAGGGGGGCTGTCGCCGCAGGCGACTGGGGGGTTCATCCATCGAACCAAACCATTCCCGAATATTCCCAATAAATCGCAGGAGCGCCTCATCCTTTATCGGATGGGGCGCTTCTGCGTTGCTTATTTGTTTTTGTGAGGAAGATGCACCTCGGGGATAGCAACATTGTCGTAGTGGATGGGCTCCTCCTGCGGGGCGTGCGCCTCGGTGTGATGCACCTTGCCGGTGTGGAACTCTGGCAAGGCTACTGTTTCCTCAGTGTGGGAGGGGTCGGGCTTATGCCACAGCCACTGCTTGAACCACATTTTCAATTTGGGATGGAACATACTGATTCTCCGTTACACAAAATTGATAAACAGCGTGATGACAAGGCTGTTGAGGAAATCCGCAAACAGACTGCCCACCAGCGGGATGAGCAGGTAAGCCTTGACGGAAGGAGCGTACTTGTCGCAGACGACCTGCATGTTGGCCATGGCGTTTGGGGTGGCACCCATGCCGAAGCCGCAGATGCCGGCACAGATAACGGCGGCATCGTAGTCCCGGCCCATGACGTTGAACACCACCAGCAGGACGTAGAGGATCATCAGCAGGGTCTGGCCTGCCAGCAGGATGACCAGCGGCCCGGCCAGGTCGGCCAGCTCCCAGAGCTTGAGCGTGATCATGGCCATGCCCAGGAAGAGCGAAAGGCTGATGCCGCCGATGTCGTTGATTTCACCCATGTGGACGGTATACCGGTTGCTGTACTCGCCAATGTTGCGGATACAGGCGGCGGAGATCATGGCGCCGATATAAATGGGGAAGGTCATGCCGGTCAGGCTGAGCAGGTGAGACACCAGAGTGCCGATGCCGATGGCCAGAATGAGCTGGAACACGGCGGAAGGGTACATGCTGGTGTGGCGCTCATGCTTTATCTCGTCCTCCACCAGGAGGCTGTCGTCCTCGGGAACAATGGTGTCCAGCAGGTGGTGCTTTTCAATGAGGAACTTGCCGATGGGCCCGCCCATCATGCTGCCCGCGAT
>CALDLZ010000108.1 GCA_937915335.1 uncultured Faecalibacterium sp. | reverse complement strand
CCAACGAAGTAAACTGGTGTTGGTAGGCTATGAGTTCACGAATGGGGCAAATGTGCTCCTTCCGACAGGAAAGCCGTACAGTATCGGTGCGAATTGCTTTATGAAAAATTGGAAACTAACCGGGATAACGATTCCAGAAGATGTGGTTGAAATTCAGCAGTCTGCATTTCAGGAATCTGGGCTAAAACAGATTTACATACCGGCAAGTGTTAAGAAATTGGAAAATGATGTATTTGCGGATTGTTATTCACTTACGACTGCAACGATTGAAAATACACCAATGACGGGCCAGCGTATATTTGCCCGGTGTAGTGCCCTGCAAAGTGTGCGGCTTGGCGAGGGCGTGATACAAATTGAAGAAGGTGCATTTGAACATAGCGGCTTGAAAGAAATCGCTTTACCAGAGACATTGACACGAGTGGATAAGCGTGCGTTTTCCTACTGTAAGTTGAATACAATTATCTATCCGGGCGACTGGGATGCAAAGAAATCTGCATTGAAAATTGAAGAAGAAAACGAGTTGCTAAAAGCAGCTAGCCAAAACTAAACCACCAAAACCAAGCGCCGTCTCTTGTGCAAAAAGGCAAGAGATGGCGTTTTTGCGTGGAAAAATCAGAGCAAAAAATCAGCGTTGCAGGGTTGGTTTACCAGTTTACCCGGAATGTGGCTGACAAATTACCTATAAACCTATTGACATTCTGGGAAAATCGTTATATCATACGTTCAACGGAAACGCACATCCGTAAAATCAGGAGAAAAAGGAGGGGACAGACATGGACTGGAATGCAATCGCACAGTATCTGCCGCATTATCAGAAGGCCCTGTGGCTCACCCTGCGTCTGGGCGTGGCCGGGATCCTGTGGGCCATCCTCATCGGCCTTGTCTGCGCCGTGCTCCAGTACGAAAAAGTGCCGGTGCTGCGCCGCATCGTGGGCGTTTATATCCAGCTCAGCCGGAACACGCCGCTGCTTGTCCAGCTGTTCTTTATTTATTATGGTTTGCCGAAGGTGGGCATCAGGACCAATGCCGAGATCTGCGGTATCGCGGGTCTGGCCTTTCTGGGTGGCAGCTATATGGCTGAAGCTTTCCGCAGCGGCCTGGAGGCCATCGAGCCCATCCAGACCGAAAGCGCTCTGAGCCTCGGCATGAGTCGTCTGCAAACCATGCGCTATGTGGTCCTGCCGCAGGCTATGTCCACCAGTATGCCGGCCTTTGTGGCAAATGTTATCTTCCTGCTCAAGGAGACCAGCGTGTTCAGCGCCGTTAGCCTGATGGATCTGATGTTCACGGCGAAGGATCTCATTGGCATGTACTCCAAGACCGCTGAGAACCTGTTCCTGCTGGTGGTGTTCTACCTCATCATCCTGCTGCCGGTGTCCCTGTTGGGCAGCTGGCTGGAAAGGAGGTTGCGCTATGCCGGATTTGGGTCTTGAAGTCCTGTTCAAGGGCAAAAATATGATCCGCCTGCTGGGCGGTCTGGGTGTGGCGCTCAGGATCAGCGCCGTCTCTGTCCTCATCAGCCTGCCGCTGGGCATTCTGCTGGGCGTGCTGATGACCTTCAAAAATCCCATTCTGAAAGCGATCCTCCGGGTGTATCTGGAGTTTATCCGCATCATGCCCCAGATGGTCCTGCTTTTTCTCGTCTACTTCGGCACTACCCGTGCCTTTGGCTGGGATCTGTCCGGCGAGACGGCGGCTATCATTGTGTTCGTGCTCTGGGGCACGGCAGAGATGAGCGACCTTGTCCGTGGTGCCCTCATCGCCATCCCGAAGCATCAGTATGAGAGCAGCGAAGCGCTGGGCATGAGCCGGGCGCAGACCTACTGGTACATCATCATCCCCCAGACCGTGCGGCGGCTGATCCCGCTGTCCATCAACCTGATCACCCGTATGATCAAGACCACCAGCCTGGTGCTGATGATCGGCGTGGTGGAGGTGCTCAAGGTGGCCCAGCAGATCATTGAAGCCAATCGCACCGCCAGCCCCAACGCGGCGTTTGGCATCTACCTCACCGTGTTCGTCCTGTATTTTCTGGCCTGCTGGCCCATCAGTCTGCTGGCCGGATACCTCGAAAAGAAATGGAAGTGACAAGTATGGCAGAGCCGATTCTGACCGTAGACCATCTGGTGAAAAGCTACGATGGCAAAACCAAAATTCTGGATAATGTCAGCTTTGCCGTCAAACCTGGCGAAGTCATCGTTGTGGTGGGCCCCTCCGGCTGC
>CALDLZ010000107.1 GCA_937915335.1 uncultured Faecalibacterium sp. | reverse complement strand
AAGCCTCTCACTTTGGGAGAGGTGGCACGGCGTAAGCCGTGACGGAGAGGGCGAAGATGTTTTCAATAGATTCAGGAGGTAATGGAATGTATTACAAAAGTGAACGTGCCCGCACGGCCCAGAATACCGCGCAGGCCATGGCAAAACGAAAATTTGATGTCCGTCTGAACGGCTGCACCGATGCCGTTTTCTGCACCGGCAGCCGCACCCGCGTATTGGCCGCGACCGGCCTTGCATTCGAGATGCCGGTGTGCGACCATCTGCGGTGCGAACCCGCCATCCGGGCGCTGCTGGCACAGCATACCGGAAGCATTTTGTTCGACTTTTCCGGCGCAGAGCCCACCGCCTGCGAGGAGACGACCCGCATGGAGCTGACTGCTGACCAAAAAGCGGCGGCGAAAGCAGTGCTGGCCCGCGTTTCGGCCAGCCGCGGCACCCTGAACGCCAACGGTGAACTGGAACTCGACCTGAAGGCCTGCCCGGTCGGCCCGCACTACAACGTTAACCTGCTGCTGGGCTGGCGTGCCGGATTTGATGCCCCGCTGATGACCACCCCTAAAAGCGCCGTGGATTCGCTGGGGCGCGGCTCCTTCCGCGCAGGCGGGCCCAATCAGGTGCTGGCCAGCCGCTGTGTGCTCCAGCCGGAAGAAAACGGCGAGCCTGTCAACCGCCAGTTCTACATTTATGAAAACGGCAGGAAAATTTTCTACTCGCTGGATGTGGACAATAATGTGGTCTCCGCCCACTGCACCCACAGCCAGAACCGCACCGTCATCACCTACGAGACAACGGACGGCCTGCGCATCACCCGCACCATCTTTTTGCTGATACAGGAAGCCGGAATGCCCGATGCCGTGGAGTGCCAGCACATCAGCATTGAGAACCTGACAGACGTTGCCCGCACCTTGAAGATCGTCTGCACCGGTGAGTTCGGCATTGCGGGCGCGGAAACGGTGGCAAACGATGTGGTCTACGCCAACATCGTACACCAGACCGAAATTTTGTACGACGAAAACGGCTGCCCTGTCTGCTGCACCCTGCACCACAAACCCGCCGAGCAAAAGGGCGAAAAGAAGTTTGCCGTCCTGCTGGAAAACGGCGAGACCATGGACAGCTTCGGATGCAGCCTGTCTGAGTTTATCGGCAGCGGCACGCTGGCAGATCCTGAACTGGGCGACTGCCTGCCCAGCCGCCAGCAGCGCAAGATGGCGCCGTTCTTCGCGATGGACAAGACCTTTACCGTTCCGGCGCACGGTACAAAGGCTGTGGACGAATTTGTAGGCATGATGGACCGCCGCGAGGATGTGACCGAAGCCTTTGACGAGAGCCTGCATAACCTCATTGAAACCTACCGCAAGCCCGGCGCGGCAGAAAAGGCCCTGAAGAAGGTCGTGGATTTCCAGAACCAGTATACCGCCTACCTGAAACCCGACACCGGCAAGACCGCCTTTGACACCTACGTCGGCAGCAACCTGCCGTTCCAGGTGCTGTACCAGACTTTCGTTTCCCGTGCCTTTGCGTGGACCCAGAAGAGCTACCGCGAGACCGGTTTCCGCGAGATTCAGGACATTTTCGCATCCATGTACTACATGAATGCCATGGGTGACGCCAAGCTGGCCCGCGAACTGGTGAGCGTGTGGGCGGTCAACGTGTTCCGCATGGGCTACGCCTACCACGACTTCACCTGGCGCGGCAAGGAGCCGGGCGACTGCTCGGATGACCAGCTCTGGCTGACCCAGGCCGTTTACCGCTACTGCACCCTGACCGGCGATTACGCTTTCCTGAACGCAGAACTTCCCATTGCGGGCGAGGATGCCAAGCGCCCTCTGTGGGAGACCCTGATGGCGATTCTGGAGTACAGCGGCGATATCTCGGTGGGCAAACACGACCTGCCACTGCTGGACAAGGCCGACTGGAACGACACCCTGCGTCTGGATAAGGAGGTCATAAAGGGCCCGGCCAAGGAAGCGCTTTACCGGGAGCAGCTGGCCCAAAGCGGCAAGCCCTGGGGCACCCCGCTGGAAAATACCCTGACCGAAAGCGTGATGAACGCCTGCCTGCTGAAGATTTCCGCCGATGAGACCACCGAACTGCTGGCGGCGTTGGACGCAGAAAAGTTTGCACCGCAGATCGAAAAGGCAAAGGCTCTTTCCGCTCGCGTGGCCGACAGTATGCAGAAGAACGCATGGAAGGGCGACTTCTTTGCGCGTGCCCTCATCAACGATGACCGCGAGGGCGGCTACACGTATCTTGGTGCAGGTCATGACGGCCTAAGCGCTGACCCGGCGGTGGATGGTACCTACTTCCTGAACAGCTTCGGTTGGTCGATCTTGGCCGGTGTGGCAACGGAAGAGCAGATCGCCACCATGCTGGACGTGGTGGAGAAGAACCTGAAAACCAACGCGGGCCTGCGGCTGTGCACACTGGTGCAGTACGAGCGTCTGGGCTGCAACACCGCTACCGGCCTGTATTACCCAGGCGACCGTGAGAATGGCGGTGTGTTCAAGCATGCAGCCATGATGAGCACCGCCGCGATGCTGAAAGCCGCCAAGTGGGTCAAGGACGAGCGGCTGGCAAAGCGTCTGCTGGATCTGGCATGGTTCATGATTGGTAAGACCCTGCCTTATACCACGCTGGACACCCCGTATATCACCAAGGGCAACCCCCGGTTCTGCACCCAGTACAACAACAGCGAGACAGGCGAGAACATCGGCCCGATGCTGTCCGGTACGGCAAGCTGGCTGACGCTGGCCCTCTTCGAGCTGCTGGGCATCAGCGACAGCGAGGAAGGCCTTGCCTTTGCTCCACTGCTGGTGGGCGGCGAAGAGATGGCCTACACCATGAACCGCAACGGTGTGCAGCTGCACGTGACCATTTCCGGCAAGGACGGACACTTCCGTTCTACTACTGATACCCAGTATGTGCTGGACGGCACCCCCTGCACCGCGCATCTGCCCAAGCTGACGGCAGGGGAGCACAACCTGACCATTACCCTGTAAACAAAACCCCGAAGGAGAAGAACAATGAACGAAACAAACGGGAAGAACTCCGGTATTTTAAGTATGCAAAGCGGCTTGATGCGTGGGCTGACCCAGGCGGTGAATGTGGTGCTGTTGAGCTTCTGGTTCTGGGTGGGCTGCATCCCGGTGATGACCATTGGAGCTTCCCTGATTGCGGCCTACCGTGTCGCCCTCAAAATGACCTACGACGAGGACGACTATGTGGCTGTGACCGCCGAATACTGGAAGGGGTTCCGCCAGAACTGGAAGCACGGCATCGTTTATACGCTGCTGGCGGGCGCAGCTCTGTACAGTGCATGGATGGCGTGGCAGCTGTTTGAAGTGAGCACGGGCAACCCCATCGGCTTTCTTCTGCTAGCGGTCCTGCTGGTGTTCGTGGTGGCACTGCACGCTCTCTACACCTTCCCACTGGAAGCGCGTTATGCTCAGACCGTCCACATTACCCTGCGCAATGCCCGCCGGATGGTGCGGGTGTACTGGCAGCGGACCTTCGTCATTCTCGGTCTGCTGGCCATTGAGTTTTTGTTCTTCTTCACGGTCAACAGTGTTCTGGTGCTGCTGGGGCGGGTGTTTGGCCCGGTGGTCTTTATCCTGACCATCAGCGGCGTCATCACCCCAGCACTCAAGAAAATTGAGAAAGAAAACGGCATTTATGAAGATATTTCGGAGGAATGATTTATGAAATTCAATGTAGGCGAATGGGTCCTCAAGCCCGGTGTCAAGGCATCTCACTGCCAGCAGGTGCGGCAGGTACGGTTCAACGCAGACAAAACGGCGGTGTCGCTGTTCTGTGTCGGTTACAAGCAGGACGAGCGCTGCCTCGACGGCCCGGCATTGTTTGTGACCATCACCACCCCGAAACCGGACGTCATCCGGATGCAGACGGTCCATTATAAAGGCATCAGCGCGAAGATGCCCGCCTTTGATCTGGCCATGGATGCCACCCCGCTGGACTGCGAAGTAACCGACGAGAAAATCACCATCAAGTCTGCTGACACCAGCCTGGTCATCGGTAAGAACCCTGCTACCTTCAACTATTACTACAAGGGAGAGCGCATCACCGGCATTGGTGACCGCTACGGCACCTCCATGCTGAGCTACATGGAAACGCCGGAAGGCCCCTTCGTCCGTGCCCAGTTAGAACTGGATGTGGGCGAAAAGGTCTACGGTCTGGGTGAGCGATTCACCAACTTTGTCAAAAACGGCCAGGCCGTGGACATCTGGAACGAGGACGGCGGCACCGCCAGCGAGATCAGCTACAAGAACATCCCGTTCTACCTGACCAACCGCGGCTATGGCGTGCTGGTCAACGATTGCGGCCCCGTCAGCTTTGAAGTGGCTACCGAG
>CALDLZ010000106.1 GCA_937915335.1 uncultured Faecalibacterium sp. | reverse complement strand
GCGGCAGCCACAAGCTGAACAGCGCCATTGCCCAGGCCTACTACGCCAAAAAGCAGGGCCTGAAGGGTGTGACCACCGAGACCGGCGCGGGCCAGTGGGGCACCGCCCTCTCCATGGCCTGCAGCTACTTCGGGCTGGACTGCAAGGTGTACATGGTCAAGGTCAGCTATGAGCAGAAGCCCTTCCGCCGTGAGGTCATGCGCACCTATGGCGCGTCCGTGACCCCCAGCCCCAGCATGACCACCAACGTAGGCCGCAAGATCCTGGCCGAGCACCCGGACACCACCGGCAGCCTGGGCTGTGCCATCAGCGAAGCCGTGGAGGTCGCCACCAGCACCCCGGGATACCGCTATGTGCTGGGCAGCGTGCTGAACCAGGTGCTGCTCCACCAGAGCATCATCGGCCTTGAGACCAAGGCAGCGCTGGATAAGATCGGGGTCAAGCCCGATATCATCATCGGCTGCGCGGGCGGCGGCAGCAACCTGGGTGGTCTTATCAGTCCCTTTATGGGCGAAAAGCTCCGGGGCGAGGCCGATTACCGCATCATCGCCGTGGAGCCCGCCAGCTGCCCCAGCCTGACCCGCGGCAAGTTCGTCTATGACTTCTGCGATACCGGCATGGTCTGCCCGCTGGCCAAGATGTACACCCTGGGCTCTGGTTTCATCCCCAGCCCCAACCACGCGGGCGGCCTGCGCTACCACGGCATGAGCAGCATCCTGAGCCAGCTCTACCACGACGGCCTGATGGAAGCCCGCAGTGTGGAGCAGACCAGCGTGTTCCAGGCCGCTGAGCAGTTTGCCCGCATCGAGGGCATCCTGCCCGCTCCGGAGAGCAGCCACGCCATCCGTGCCGCCATCGACGAGGCCCTCAAGTGCAAGGAGACCGGCGAGGCAAAGACCATCGTCTTTGGCCTGACCGGCACCGGCTACTTTGACATGGTGGCTTACGAGAAATTCCACGATGGCCAGATGAGCGATTACATTCCCACCGATGCCGACCTGCAAAAAGGCTTTGATGGCATTCCCAAGTTTCCCGGAAATGAGTTCTGATACCCTATAACCTATAAAAGGAGAAGCGCCTTCTCTGCACCGGGAAAGCGCTTCTCTTTTTGATTCAACTGTTTATGCCCGGCGGGACGCAGCTGTTCTCATCCACCCGCCTGTATCTCCGAAAAAAACCATATAAAACAGAAATACCAGCACCCGGTTCGGATGCTGGTATCTTGGTGGAGCGAAGCAACCTAAATCCGAACCATTGCCCTCTGGGGCATCTTTGGCGGTAATTTCATCGAAAGTGATGGTTTTTGTACCGTCTTTGTAGTTGAAGGTAATCAAAACTTTTTCATCATAGAGATAAACAGCGTTCACGAATGTATTGATAAGCGTTTCCCGGTGGCTTTTCACATTCGGGTCGAGCTTGCGGAACCGGGTCAGCCAGAACCGAACCTGATTTTCACTCAACCGTGGCCGAGCGATTTTTTCTTCGGCAATCCGAACCTCAAGTTCTTTCTGCTGGGCTTCCAGCTTTTCCAAACGCGACTTGGTGGAGTTGGTCAGCACACCTGCTTGGATGGCGTTCAGCATATTCTCAATGCCGTTTTCTACCTCGCGCATCTGCTTTTCCAGCAAGGGAAGCGTAGTATTTTCCTGATCCTGCAACTCCATGACTTCTGCAACGATGGCATCAATCACGGCATCGTCCTGAATCAGCTTCATGGTTTCAGCCACGACCAAATCTTCCAGCCATTCCTTACGGACGGTCTTTTTCTTGCAGGTCTTGAAACGCTTAGCAGTAGCACACTTATAATAATGATGAACGACCTTGTTCCGGCCTGTGCCGCACTCGCCGAACATCATTGCGCCACACATTCCGCAGAACAGCTTAGTGGTGAGCAGGTAATCGTCCTCGGCTTTGTGGCGGGCAGGAGCGCGGCTGTTCTTTTTGATTTTTAGCTGCACTTCCTCAAACAAATCCTTGTCCACGATGGCCGGGATGCTGTCTGGCATCACAATATCCTTAAAGTGGTTTTCTCCGATGTACCGTTTGTTCGTCAGCAGCTTCTGAACACTGTTGTAGGTGAACTTCTGGTTGCGGTTAGTGGTCACACCACTGTCGTTCAGCTAGTTCATCAACTCCTTCATGGTTGCGCCATCGTTATAACGCTGGAAGGCTTCCACCACAAAGGGAGCTTTCAGTGGGTCGATTTGAAAGAACTTCTCCTCGTCCACCTTAAAGCCAATAGGAATCGTGCCGCCGTTGTACTTGCCCTTCAGAACATTCTCGGTCATGCCGCGCACGACTTTTTCAGAAAGCTCTGCCGAGTAGTATTCGGCCATGCCAGTGAGCATACTCTTGACCATGATACCCGCAGGGCTGTCAGAAATAGGCTCCGTGGCAGATACCAGCTTGACATGGTTGCGGTCAAGGATATGCTCATAGTGGGCCGAATCATAGCGGTTTCGGGCGAAACGATCAAGTTTCCAGACCAGCACCATATCGAACAGTCGCTTTTCGCTGTCCTTGATCATTTTCTGAAAGTCCGGGCGGTTGTCGGTTTTGGCGGAAAGGGCACGGTCAATGTAGTGCTTAACTACCGTGATGCCGTTCTTTTCGGCATAAGCCGTACACTCACGAATCTGGCCTTCGATGGATTCTTCGCGCTGGTTAT
>CALDLZ010000105.1 GCA_937915335.1 uncultured Faecalibacterium sp. | reverse complement strand
GATCGGCCTGATCGCAGGTGCAATGTTCGGTGGCTCCTCCGTGGTTGCTGTTTCCGCTTACTTCATCGGCATGGCTGCCATCATCTGCTCCGGTGTTATTCTGAAGAAGACCAAGCTCTTCGCTGGCGACCCCGCACCCTTCGTTATGGAGCTGCCCCCTTACCATGTGCCTGCATGGGGCAACGTCTTCCGTGCAACCTGGGAGCGTGGCTGGTCCTTCATCAAGCGTGCTGGTTCCGTCATTCTGGCGGCTACCGTTGTGCTGTGGTTCCTGCAGGGCTTCGGCTTTGAGAATGGTGTCTTCGGCATGGTCGAGGATCAGGACAACTCCGTCCTGGCCGCTATCGCTACCAAGATCGCATGGATCTTCGCTCCTCTGGGCTTCGGCAACTGGCGTGCAACCGTTGCTTCCGTCTCCGGCCTGATCGCAAAGGAGAACGTCGTTGGTACTTTCGGCGTCCTGTATCACTTCGGCGGCGAGCTGTCTGAGAATGGTGATGAGATCTGGGCCGCGGTTGCTCAGGATTACACCGCTCTGTCCGCTTACGCGTTTATGATCTTCAACCTGCTGTGCGCTCCCTGCTTCGCTGCTATGGGCGCTATCAAGCGCGAGATGAACAACGGCAAGTGGACTGCAATCGCCATCGGTTATATGTGCGCTCTGGCTTACTGCGCGGCTCTGGTCGTGTACCAGATCGGTGGCCTGATCACCGGTGAGGTTAGCTTCAACTTCTTCACCATCGTGGCAATCGTGATCTTTGCCGCATTCCTGTACCTGATGTTCCGCCCCAACAAGTATGTTGGCGACAACGAGGTCAAGATCGACGTTTCCAAGATCTAAAAAACGCTGTACATTCTGAAAGGGTGTGTTTTGTATGATAGAATTTCTCGCCGCGAACTTTAATCTGCCGACGATCATCGTAGGTGTTATCGTGTTTGGCGGTGTGGGCTGGATCACATGGCACTCCCACAAGCATGGCGGCGGCTGTGGTGGCTGCGGCGAAGGCGGCTGCAATGGTGATTGCGGCGGCTGCGGCGGTTGTCACTGATCGGTAAAAACCGCAGGGCGCGGGTCGAACATAAAATCGGCCCGCGCCCTTTTTTTGAATGGAAAAAGTTAGCATTGAGTAACATCGCGCTGATGTTATTATAATAAGAAGAGAGTGAAGAATCTATGGAACTGACAGCAGCCCACCTGCGATATCTGCTGGCCATCTACGAGGTCTCGCAGACCCATCTGGATATCTGTTCCCGCAGCATTGCGGAAAAGCTGGGCGTGACCAAGCCCAGTGTGGTGCGCATTATGAACCTGCTGATGGATCGGGGCATGATCGTCAAGGAGCACTACGGCAAGATCTACCTGACCGACCGGGGCATCTTTGTGGCAAAAGAGGTCAAAAATCAGCTGGAGCAGGTGTTGGCTCACTTTCCGCCGGTGAGCATTGAGCTGACTGACGAGGAGCGCTACACCGCCGCCCTGGCCCTGACCTCGGCCCTGCCCGAGCGGGCCTTTAACGGCGAGTATGACCGCCTGTTCGGCCCCGATGAAACTGAAAAGGAGAACGCTTCGTGATCAACAAAAAACTACTTTCCTTTGATCGTGGTGCCCTGCGCTATGTGGGGCTGAACGTGCTGTTCCAGTGGCTGGGAATGCTCTGTAACGTGGTGCTGGTGATGACGGTGTCCCGCCTCATCGGCAGCGTGTTCGCGGACACCCTGACCAGCACCGCTCTCTGGCAGGGGATGCTCCTCTGCCTGTTGACAGTACCGGTGCGCTACGGCTTTACCCTCTGCGCTTCTGACATGAGCGATAAGGCTTCCAAGGATGTGAAGCGTACCCTGCGCAGCAGCATCTACGCAAAGCTGACCCGGCTGGGAACCGGTTACAGCGAGAAGATCGCCACCAGCGAAGCCGTTATGCTGGCCAGCGAGGGCGTGGAGCAGATCGACACCTACTTTGCAAAGTACCTGCCCCAGCTGTTTTACAGCTTGCTGGCCCCTGTGACCCTGTTCGTGCTGCTGGTGGGGGTCCATGCCCGGTCGGCCATCATTCTGCTGTGCTGTGTGCCCCTCATCCCCATGTCCATCGTGGCGGTGCAGAAGTTTGCCAAAAAGCTGCTGAACAAGTATTGGGGCGAGTACACTACCTTGGGTGACAGCTTCCTGGAGAACATCCAGGGCCTGACCACCTTGAAGATTTATCAGGCCGACGGCTGGAAGCACGAGGAGATGAATGCGCAGGCCGAGCGCTTCCGCAAAATCACCATGAAGGTGCTGACCATGCAGCTGAACAGTGTGACCCTGATGGATCTGATGGCCTACGGTGGCGCGGGTCTGGGCATCATCAGCGCGGCCTCCGCTTTTGCCAAGGGTCAGCTGAACCTGACCAGCGCCCTGACCATCATCCTGCTGGCAGCGGATTTCTTCCTGCCCCTGCGCCTGCTGGGCAGCTACTTCCACATCGCCATGAACGGCGCGGCTTCTGCCGAGAAAATCTTCAAGCTGCTTTCTGCCGAGGAGCCCGCCGATGGCGGCAAGAGCGCTGACCCGGCCAACACCGAGTTGAAGCTGGAACATGTGACCTTCGGCTATGAGAAGGAGCGCACCATCCTGCACGATGTCTCCCTGACCATCCCGCAGGGCAGCTTTGTCTCGCTGGTGGGTGAATCCGGCTGCGGCAAGAGCACCATTGCGGCCATCCTCTCCGGTGCCCGCACCGCCACCGAGGGCACTGTGACCCTGGGCGGCGTGCCGGTTTCCGAGCTGAAACAGGCTGACCGCCTGCGTCTGCTGACGCTGGTGCCGCACAACGCGGCCATCTTCAAGGGTACTGTGGAGGCCAACCTCCGCATGGCCAAGCCCGATGCCACCGAGAGTGAGCTCTGGGCGGCATTGGAGAAGGTGAACCTTGCCGATTTCTGCCGTACCCAGAGCGGCCTTGCAACGGCCCTGAATGAGGGTGGCTCGAACCTGTCCGGCGGTCAGCGCCAGCGCCTTGCCATGGCCCGGGCACTGCTGCACGATTCGCCCGTCTATGTGTTCGACGAAGCTACCTCCAACGTGGATGCCGAGAGTGAAAACGATATTATGAAGGCCATCCACGGCCTGGCTGGCAGGAAAACGGTCATCCTGATCTCTCACCGCCTGGCCAACGTGGTGGACAGTGATTGCATCTATGTGCTGGATGCGGGCCGCGTTGCCGAGCAGGGCAGACATAACGACCTGCTGGCCGCACAGGGGGCATACAGCCGCCTGTACAACGCCCAGAAGCAGCTGGAAAACCTTGGGGAGGTGAGCGCATGAACACCACAAAACGCCGCAGTCCGTTTGCCATTGTCGCACGGTTGATCGTTCTGGTCAAACCCATGCTGCCCATCATGTTGGCAGCCATCGTCATGGGTGTGATCGGCCACTTCTGCGCTACCTTTATCACCATCTTCGGCGGTTTCGCCCTGCTCACGGCGGCGGGCCTGCCCAGCCCGATCGCAGGCGTGGGCACCGCCTTTGCCTGCATCCTCGTCTTTGCCCTGCTGCGCGGCGTGCTGCGCTATGCGGAGCAGGCTTCCAACCACTTCATTGCCTTCAAGCTGCTGGCTCTCATCCGGGATAAGGTGTTCGGTGCCCTCCGCCGCCTGACCCCCGCCAAGCTCGAGGGCCGTGACCGGGGCGATCTGATCTCCCTCATCACTGCCGATATCGAGCAGCTGGAAGTGTTCTATGCCCACACCATTTCGCCGGTTTGTATTGCAGTCCTCTGCGTTATCGGTATGACCTGTTTTACTGCCAGTTATCATATTCTGCCCGCACTGGTACTGCTGGCGGGCTACCTGTTGGTGGGTGTGGCCCTGCCTGTCTGGTCTGCCAAACGGGGCGACAAGGCTGCCCGTGAGTACCGGCAGGCTCTGGCTGACACCAACAGCTATGTGCTGGAAAGTCTGCGCGGCCTGCGGGACACGTTGCAGTACCAGAATACCAATGCCCGTGCCGAGGGTATCACGACCCACAGCGAGACGCTGGGCGAGAAGCAGAAGGCCATGAAGTACCGTGAGGGCGTGACTGTGGGTGCCACCAATACCCTCATCCTGCTGACGGCTTTGGCTGTGCTGGGCGTGAGCATCCAGCTGTACCAGAACGGCCAGCTTGGCGCGGAGGGCGTGCTGATCTGCACCCTGTCTGCCCTGAGCTCTTTCGGCCCGGTGGTGGCGCTGGCCAACCTCGGTGCCAGCCTGACCCAGGTGTTCGCCAGCGCGGATCGTGTCCTCGACTTGCTGGACGAAGAGCCCGTGACCGCCGATGTGACCGATGGCGCGGACACCGCCTTTACCGGTGCGGAAGCCGAGCACGTCAGCTTTGCCTACGCCAACGAGGAGGTGCTCCACGACCTGAGCCTGACCATCCCCGAAAAGAAGATCGTGGGCATCACCGGCCGCTCCGGCAGCGGAAAATCCACTTTCCTGCGCCTGCTGATGCGCTTCTGGGATGTGAGCAGCGGCTCCATCCGGTTTGGGGATACCGATATCTGCAGGGTGAA
>CALDLZ010000104.1 GCA_937915335.1 uncultured Faecalibacterium sp. | reverse complement strand
CACTTCCACCCATGCCCATGCGGGTACCGCCATCAACGACAGCATCCCGGACATAGCTGTTTCCCTTGAACTTGCTGGCAAAGCCAGCAGCAAACCCGCTGGCTGCGGCGCCGGTTCCCGTGGCGGCAGAACCACCCTTGCCGAACACGCTGCCTGCGCTCTTTGCGCTGTGTCCGACTCCGCTGATCACTCTTGCGGCCATCAGCAGTTCCATGCCCATGCTGGAGCCAGTCTGCGCTACATTGAGTCCCATAGCAGCCATATAACTGTCGAATTTCTGCGCAGTTTTGAGAAAAGCCAGCGCACAGAATAACCACAGAAAAACGGAACCCTGCCCCGAACTCAATGCGCCGCCGTTTCCGATATACTGGCCAACCGAGGAATTGAACCCCCGAATGAACCAGACATTCATGACCAGCAGCAGAAGCTGCGACCCGACCATTCGGCACCAGCTCTTGAATACTTGGCTTGTTGCCTTGGAACCACCCATACAAAACGCCAATGGAGAAGTGTAGCACAGCACGCCGACCACGATATAGCGTTCGACCGCTTCCAGAAGCAGCTTGAAATAATTCCAGCCAAGCGCGATCAAGAGGATCAGGATCAGGATAGGCCCAACAATGGTTACGGTCGATACGATCGTAACCAGCCCGTTGGTCAAAACCTGTTCCACACCGGCAAATGTGAAGTCTTCCGCTGTCATGCTCACATCCATCAGCGCCGTATAGGGCGCTCTTGCAATATCGAGCGTCAGCATGAAAATTGGCTTAGCATATCCGATCAACAGTGCAAAAATTGCACTACGCGCCACCAATTGCCATGGGTTCTCGGCTTCGGTGATCGGGCCTCCGAAAGCACGGAACAACTGCCAGACTACGATGAGGAAAAGAATCGCCCAAGCCGTGTACTGCATCACCTCAAACGCTCTGGGAACGAAAGGGAAGTATTCTTCCATTGCAACCATATCCGTCCCCAATGCGTCGAGGAAGAGTCCGGAAACAGCATCCATGATCTGCGATGCAATACTGGAAATCCAAGTTACGATCCCTTCAAAAATCCAGTCTAAGATGACTGTTCACCTCCTGCCTGGTTCTGAGTTCTCATCATCAGCCCGTGTACTGCCCGCCGGCAATCAGCGGCTGAAGATATGCAACAATAAAACCGAGCGTGTTAAGAATGATCCAAGTCACGACGACACGCTTGAGCCAACTGGTGGCTTCATCCACTGCGCGCTGATTTCGACTGATCATACGTACCAGCAGGGCAATGGCTGCTACAGTTACGGCAACAATGGTGCTGATCCCGACCAGCTGGCCGTAGATATCCTGCATAATCGTAGAAAAACGATCCCAAATTGTTTCGGCCATTACCGGCTGGACAGAAAGGATCATCGTTGATGCAGCTGCAACCAGTGTCCAGTATGCGTTTTTCAATCGTTGGCTGCCTGATACAAGTTCCTTTGACATGCTTTAACCTCCTGTTTTTCGATTCGACACACAAAAAGGCACCGTTCTCGGCGGCAGAACTGCCGCACAGAAACGGTGCCTTAAAGTGTGCTCCTACTATCGGACGCTAACAGTATAGCACATTTGCATTTACATGTCATCGGCGCGAACCTTGCCATTTTCTCTGCCTTTTTCTGTGCCATCCATTATGCCCTTTACCAGTTTTCCAGAATGGTCAACACTTCCAGCCAGGAATCCACCTCACCGGCGGGAGCCGACCAGAGACGCAGGGCAATGATATTGATCGCCTGCGTACGGAGCCTGTAGTAATGGCGTGCGGAAATGTCCAAACGATATAGAAGTTCCTCGTGAGTCAGCTTGTCCGGCCCCAGAAAGGTCATGTAGATAATGTCATACATTTTGCGCCCATTGACAGGTTTGGATTTCAGAATGCTGACTGCTTCATTGAGCCGATCGACTAACAGGCGCGACCGGCGGATGCTCTCCATCCGGCTTTCCAACTTCCGATTGTTCATTCCAAGTTCCAAATCGATCCGATCCAAGAGCGTATCAAGATCTCTCAGCGGATGGTCCAGTTCTTCCGCCACATCGGAGGGGAAGCATTCAAGCGTCCAGAGAATGGTTCGATAGTGCTGCAGCAGGAGGAAGGTGTTGTGGTACATACTCTTCTTCCTGTCCTTTTTTGCCTGCCTGACTCGATCATCGTCAATGGTCGGGTCTCCCAAGATCCCGCGCTTGGTCAAAAGCTCGATAAATGCAGCAGATTGCTGCGAAAGCTTATTTTCCTGCTGTTCGTAAAGCGACTTACTGCTGTTTTCGTTTTTACTCATGTCGATTCTCCTTTTCATTGTCGCAAGCGCATAAAAAATCCGCAGGTACGCACGGTCCGCGGATGTGATTTGTATCTATGCGCCCTGTTCTAATACTCATACCTCTGCAGT
>CALDLZ010000103.1 GCA_937915335.1 uncultured Faecalibacterium sp. | reverse complement strand
TGATTACAAATCAGTTGCGCTGCCATTGCGCCACACCAGCATTGGTTACTTAAATAGTATACCACCAGCGGGCACATTTGGCAAGGCTTGATTTCTTATTCCACCGTCACACTCTTGGCGAGGTTGCGGGGTTTATCCACATCGCAGCCGCGCAGAACCGCCATATAGTAAGCGAACAGCTGCAACGGCACGATGAGCTGCAGCGGCATCAACAGATCATCGTACTCATCCAGACGCACCACATAATCTGCCACGCCATCGGGCACCACAGCATCCTTGGTGGTGAAGAGCAGAACCTTTGCACCGCGGCTCTTGGTCTCCTTGGCGTTGGAGATGGTCTTTTCGTAGACCTGCTTCTGGGTAGCCAAAGCAATGACCGGCACGCCATCCGTCACCAGACTGATGGTGCCGTGCTTGAGCTCACCCGCCGCATAGGCATCCGAGTGGACATAGCTGATCTCCTTCAGCTTCAGGCTGCCCTCCAGCGAGAGCGAGTAATCGAACCCACGCCCGATGAAGAAGCAGCTCTGGGTATTGACGAACCGGCTGGCCAGGTATTTGATCTGCTCACAGTCGGCCAGGCGGGGCTTGATGACCTCCCCGGCCCGGAGCAGTTCGGCGGTCAGGCGGCGGATCTCGGTATCGGTCTGCATTCCCCGGGCATAGGCCAGCCGCAGGGCAAACAGATACAGCACGCACATCTGCACCATGTAAGCCTTGGTGGAAGCCACGGCGATCTCGGGGCCGGCATAGGTGTACATGACGTAATCCGCCGCGCGGGCAATGCTGCTGCCCACCACATTCACGACGGCCAGCACCGGCACACCCCGGCTCTTTGCCAGCTTGAGGGCCGCCAGCGTATCGCTGGTCTCACCCGACTGGCTGATGATGATGACCAGATCGTCCGGCCGCAGGATTGGGTCACGGTAGCGGAACTCGCTGGCGATCTCCACCTGTGCGGGCACACGGGCCAGCGTCTCGATGGCCGCCTTGCCCACCATGCCCGCGTGCATGGCCGTGCCGCAGCCCACCAGATGCACTGTGCCAATGCGGCGCAGGCGCTCATCCGTCAGCTCGGGGATGCGCAGATCAGGCAGGCCGTTCTCCACCCGGGGGCTCACTGTGGCCGTGATGGCCGCAGGCTGTTCGTTGATCTCTTTCAGCATAAAGTGGGGATAACCGCCCTTTTCGGCGGCTTCCTGATCCCAGTTGGCGGTCAGCACTTCCCGCTCCACCGGCTCGGCAAATTCGTTATAGAATCGGATGCCGTCGGCGGTCACCACGGCCATATCGCCCTCTTCCAGCACGCTGTACTGGCGGGTATATTTCAGCAGCGCCGGGATATCCGACGCAATAAAGTTTTCCTCTTCGCCCCAGCCCACGATGAGCGGGCTCTCCCGCTTGACCGCAAACAGGGTATCCGGGAAGTCCCGGAACAGCACCGCCAGCGCATAACTGCCCCGCACCATGGCAAGGGCGGCGTGCAGTGCCTTGAGGGGCTCACCCTCATAGCAGCTATCAATGAGCTTGACCAGGACCTCGGTATCGGTCTCGCTCTCAAAGGTATAGCCCTTGGCAATAAGCCGCTCCTTCAGCACACCGTAGTTCTCAATGATACCGTTGTGGACGATGCTCACCCGGGGCGTGGAATGTGGGTGGCTGTTCACATCGCTGGGCTCCCCGTGGGTCGCCCACCGGGTGTGGCCGATGCCACAGCCGCTCCGGGCCAGCGCTTCCACCGCCAACCGTTTGCGCAGTTCGGCCAGACGGCCCTTGCTTTTGACCACCCGGATGTCGCCCTCCAGAGCCAGCGCCACACCGGCGGAATCATAGCCACGGTACTCCAGCTTTTCCAGACCATCCAGCAAAACATCCTGTGCATTCCGCTTTCCAACATAACCAACAATGCCGCACATACAAAACACCTCCATACCGACAGCCCGGCGCAAAAATGCGCGCAGTACAGCTGTCAGCTTCCTGTAACAGTTTATGTTCTTGTATGGCTT
>CALDLZ010000102.1 GCA_937915335.1 uncultured Faecalibacterium sp. | reverse complement strand
GCGCGCCTTCCAGCACATCCATTGTTTTGCTGATGGCGATCTCGATGCTGCCCATCCGCAGGCGGTTGCGGGTAATGAGGTAGCAGATGACCTCGGTATCAGAGGAACCATGGAAGATGGCTCCCTCGTTTTCCAGCTGGCGGCGCAGCTCCAGAGCATTGGTCAAATTGCCGTTGTGGCACAGAGCCATGGTGCCCCGGCCATGCCGGACGATCATGGGCTGGGCGTTGGCCCGCACCCGGCTGCCAGCGGTAGCATAGCGGACATGACCCGTTGCCATGTGCGCCGTGGGGGTGGCAAGGCTGCCCAGCACGGCGGGAGTGAATACCTCGTTCACCAGACCCAGGTCACGGTGGCCGTGGATGACACCGTCATCGTTGACGGCGATGCCGCAGCTCTCCTGCCCGCGGTGCTGCAAAGCATACAGGGCAGAATAAGCAGCGGCGGCCACATCCTCAGTGCCCGCGCGATCATAAATGCCAAAAACGCCGCATTCCTCGTGCAGCGGATATGCAAAATCAGACATTGGTTCTCCTTTACAGCTCTGCCAGTTCATTCTGCAGCGTTTCCTCTTTGGCTGCGATCTGCCGTGCCATCTTCACACGCTCGGCTTCCAGCTTCTCGGCCAGAGTGTCATCGCTCAGAGCCAGGATTTCCGCAGCCAGCCAGGCAGCGTTCTTGGCACCGTTCAGGGCCACCGTTGCCACAGGGATGCCGCTGGGCATCTGCACAGTGGCCAGCAGAGCGTCCAGACCGTCCATCGCCCCGCCCTTCATGGGGATGCCGATGACCGGCAGGGTGGTATTGGCGGCAAAGGCACCGGCCAGATGAGCCGCCATGCCAGCCGCGCACAGGATCACGCCAAACCCGTTGGCCCGGGCGTTCTTGGCAAACTCTGCCGCCTGGGCGGGGGTGCGGTGGGCCGACAGGATGTGTGCCTCAAAGGGGATGTCCAGCGCCTTCAACTGGGCGCAGGCCCCCTTTACCACCGGCCAGTCACTGTCCGAGCCCATGATCACTGCAACTTTTCGAATCATATTCCGAACCTCTCTTTCTCCGTCTGCAAAACAAAAAAGGCTGTGGTACACCTGCACCACGGCCTTTATTTCTGCGTATGCTCTCCCTGCGCTTTGCACAAAGCTGCACGATGCCCCTGACCAGCACAAATGTTGTTCTGATCCGTGAACCCTGACAGCATCTTCATCATTGAAGTTCCCCTTTTACAGCTTGTTTCCGCGCTCTTTCAGGCTCCGGCCGCCCGGCATCTTCCGGGCACCGTCCCTGTACTACATACAGTTTACGGCAAAAAATCCGCTTTGCAAAGGCCCTTGGGGCAATTTCTCCCTTGTGTTCTCCAACGCCAAAAAACTTTCAAAAGTTTTGTGCAGTTTCGACATCGTTTTTCTTTTTAAGTATGACTTATCGCAAAAATATATATTTGTAAGCTTGCTCACCCTCTCAGTCAAACCCTTGCGGGTTTGCCAGCTCCCCCAAAGGGGGAGCCCAGAGCAATTTCCCTTAGAAGATGATCTTTGCGGTAGTGGCTCTTGCCGCCTTGATGAGGTCGGCGGGCGCACAGCACACCTGGGTGCCAATGCGGCCGCCGGAGACGTAGACCTTTTCCTGGGTCAGCACGCTCTCGTCAAACACGGTGGTGTACTGCTTCTTCATGCCCACGGGGCTGCAGCCGCCGCGCACATAACCGGTGACCTTATTGATATCGGCCACATGGATCATGGCAACGCTTTTTTCGCCCACACTGCGGGCGGCGGCTTTCAGGTCGAGCTCCGCCGCCACCGGAATGACGAACACAAAGTAGTTCCTGCTGCTGCCCTGCGTCACCAGCGTCTTATACACGCAGGCAGGATCCTCGCCCATGCTGGCGGCAACGGTCACGCCGTCCACCGCCACACCTTCTTCATGGGCGTACTCGTGGGCTGTATAGGGCACCTTGGCCCGTTCCAGAATGCGCATGGCATTCGTTTTTGCTTCTTTTCCCATCGTTATTCCCTCCATTTGTTTTTATTTTACCACTTTCTCAAAAAAATATCAAAGCCCCTCTTGACTTCAGTTTCCTGAAGTGGTATGATAAGCCCATGCTTCAGGAAGCTGAAGTTCAAGAAAACAAACCACGGCAAAGGAGCCGCGTCTCCTTGCGCCGTTTGTGTGAGAAGGATAAGGAGACCACCACTATGATCATTGTATTGAAACAGGATGCCCCAGACGCGCAGGTACGCGAGTTTTGTCACGAACTGCAGGATATGGGCTTGCAGATCAATGATTCCAAAGGCAGCGACACCCACATTCTGGGCCTGATCGGCGATACCAAGGCCATTGCCGAGAGCTGGGTGCTGGCTAACCCCGTGGTTGAGACCTGCCGCCGTGTGTCCGAGCCCTACAAGAAGGCCAACCGCAAGTTCCACCCCGATGACAGTGTGATCGACGTGAACGGCGTGAAGATCGGCGGCGGCAACTTTGCCGTTATCGCGGGCCCGTGCAGCATTGAAAGCGAGGAACAGATCACCTACTGTGCCCAGCGCGTCAAGGCTGCGGGCGCTTCCCTGCTGCGCGGCGGCGCGTTCAAGCCCCGCACCTCCCCCTACTCCTTCCAGGG
The DNA here is from genome assembly GCA_937915335.1 of uncultured Faecalibacterium sp. GTDB lineage: Bacteria > Bacillota > Clostridia > Oscillospirales > Ruminococcaceae > Faecalibacterium. Next base: position 609 of record CALDLZ010000102.1, on the reverse strand, counting down.
AATGCGGAGCGAGGGACTCGACCTGCTCAAGCTGGCCCGCCGTGCCACTGGTACCCCCATCGTCACCGAGATTATGAACACCGAGCACTTGCCCCTGTTCGAGAATGTGGATCTGATCCAGGTAGGTGCCCGCAATATGCAGAACTTTGAACTGCTCAAGGCCGTGGGCCGCCAGAAAAAGCCCGTTCTGCTCAAGCGCGGTCTGGCCAACACGCTGGAAGAGTTCGTGATGAGCGCCGAGTACATCATGGCCGAGGGCAACGAGAACGTGATCCTCTGTGAGCGCGGCATCCGCACCTTTGAGACCAGTATGCGCAACACCCTTGACCTGGCCGGTGTGGTCATGCTCCACAAGATGACCCACCTGCCTGTGGTGGTGGATCCCAGCCACGCCTGCGGCCACGCCTGGATGGTGCCCCAACTGGCAAAGGCCGCCGTGGCCGCCGGTGCCGACGGCCTGATGATCGAGGTTCACAATAACCCCGCCAAGGCTAAATGTGACGGTGCCCAGAGCCTGACTCCTGACCAGTTCGATGAGCTGATGGGCTTCATCAGCAAAGAGGTGGAGTTCTTCGGGAAGAAGATGAACTAAGCTTTGAAAATGGGTTT
>CALDLZ010000101.1 GCA_937915335.1 uncultured Faecalibacterium sp. | reverse complement strand
TATCAGGATATAGAAAAAGGACACTCCACTTTCAGCTTTTGCTGATGGTGAAATGTCCTCTTGGCTGTTTTCTCGTTTACAGTTCTCTGTTGGTAGCCAGTATGCGAAAATCCGTCAGAGCAAATTCGCGTTTTTGCGCTTCTCCATCAATCCATAAAGAAATCCGTCAAGGATGTCAGAAAATTTACATTTTCTGTATCGCGATCTGCGATGTACTGGTTTGACGGAGACACAAATATTACCACGTAGCTCAGTTAGATTCCGGGCGCATCGTCGGGAACAGCAGAACATCCCGGATGGAAGCGCTGTCGGTCAGCAGCATGACCAGGCGGTCAACACCGAAGCCCAAGCCACCCGTGGGGGGCAGGCCGTACTCCAGAGCGTTGACGTAGTCGTAATCGACCTGAGCCTTGCAGTCGGGCTCAATGGCCTTGCGCTCAGCGACCTGACGCTCAAAGCGCCCCTTCTGGTCGATGGGGTCATTCAGCTCACTGAAGGCGTTGCCGTACTCGGTGCAGTCGATGAAATACTCAAAGCGCTCAGTGAAGGCGGGATCATCCGGCTTGCGCTTGGCCAGCGGGCTGATCTCGACGGGGTAATCATAGATGAAGGTGGGCTGGATCAGCTTATCCTCGACAAAGGCATCGAAGAACTCGGCCAGGATAGCGCCCTTGGTGGGCACTTCAGGCAGCTCCACATGGTGCTCCTTAGCGGCGGCAATGGCATCCTCGTCAGTCTTCCAATCGTTGAAATCCACGCCGGAATACTTCTTCACAGCCTCGATCATGGTCAAACGCTCCCAGTGGCCCATATTGATCTGCTTGCCCTGATAGGTGATCTCCAGGCTGCCGCAGATTTTGAGGGACAGGCGCTTGTACAGCTCTTCGACAAGATCCATCATGCCGTGAAAATCGGTGAAGGCCTGATACAGCTCGATGGTGGTAAACTCAGGGTTGTGCTTGGGGTCCATGCCCTCGTTACGGAAGATACGGCCAACCTCGTACACACGATCCATACCACCCACGATCAGGCGCTTCAGGTACAGCTCAGTCTCAATACGCAGCACCATATCCATGTTCAGGGTGTTGTGGTGGGTGTAGAAGGGACGGGCGGACGCGCCGATCTCAAACGGGGTCAGGATGGGGGTATCGACCTCCAGGAAGCCCTTCTCGTCCAGATAAGCTCGAATCTCCTTCAGGATCTGGCTGCGCTTGACGAAGGTCTCCTTGACCTCAGGATTGGCGATCAGGTCCACATAGCGCTGACGATAACGCATCTCGGTATCGGTCAAGCCGTGGAACTTCTCGGGCAGGGGGCGCAGGCTCTTGGCCAGCAGGGTCAGCTCGGTCACACGAACACTCAGTTCGCCAGTCTTGGTGCGGAACACCTCGCCCTTGACACCGATGATATCACCCACATCCAGCTTCTTGAAAGCGGCGTAGGGCTCCTCGCCCAGCTCGTCGCGGCGGACATACAGCTGGATGTCGCCCTTATCGTCACGCAGGTGGGCAAAACTTGCCTTGCCCATCACGCGCTTGGACATCATACGACCGGCCAGTGCGACATGCCTGCCGCTGTCGGTCTCGTTGGGCAGTTCCTTGAACTCTTCCTTCAGGTCGGTAGAATAAGCATCCTGCGGGTACTTGGTCAGGGTGAAGGGGTCCTTACCGGCAGCCTGCAGGTCGGCCAGCTTCTGGCGGCGCACCTGCACCTGTTCGCTCTCGGACAGACCCTGAGCGGGGTTTCTCTTTTGATCTTCCATGGTTTCCTCCCGTTCAGGCTCAGTTTGCAGCATGGGTAATGGCCAGCACTTCGTACTCAACGGTGTGGCCGGAGGGCAGCAGAACTTCAGCCTTCTCACCCACAGCCTTGCCCAGCAGGGCATGGCCCACAGGGCTCTCGTCGCTGATCTTGCCATTGATGGGGTCAGCTTCGGTACGGCCAACGATATCGTACTCCTCGGTCTCATCCTCGCCGACCATCTTGATGGAAACGTGAGTACCAACGGAAACGCTGTCCACACTCAGCTCGCTCTCGTCGATGACGACAGCGTTCTTGACCATCTGCTCCAGCTCGGTGATACGGTTCTCAACCAGGCCCTGGGTGTTCTTGGCTTCATCGTACTCGCTGTTCTCGGAAAGGTCGCCGTGGCTGCGGGCTTCCTTGATCTCCTCGGCCAGCTCCTTACGGCGGACCGTCTTGAGGTATTCCAGTTCGTCCTGCACGGCCTTCAGACCGGCAGCGGACATTTTGATTTCTTGTGCCATTTGGGATTCTCTCCTTGTCTATTGAATTGGCGCAGCCGCAAAGCCGCACACGAATGCTATTATGACTGTTCTATTATAATAGCAACCCCGTGGCTTGTCAATAAAAACCACGGCGCTAGAATGGAAAAAACAGCACTTTGCGTACTCCCCCGCCATCGTCTGCCGAGGCCTCTGCGCCAATATGCATAACGCGGAAGCGCCCCGCCGTTTGTTGGCAGGGCGCTTCCGCATTGTGTGGCAGCTTTATCGAAACAGAGAATCAATGGCAATTCAAAATCGGCTTCAGGATATCGACCAGGGCGTGATACTGGGTGGCATAGGCTTCCACTCCATCCTTGGGACGGCCCGGCTCAGACATCTCAGCCTTCATCCTCTCAACGAGTGGATTATTCTCAAACTGAATCTTCTGGCTCTCACCACCCTTGGCACCCGGCGCAAAGAAGTCAAACATAGCAAGGTGCGGTTCCAGCGTCAGGAAGCCGTGATAGCCTTCCTCACAGAAGGCCCGGCGCAGCAGTTCCGGGATCTTGCCAAGGCCGATACCGGCAGGCACATTCAGCAGATAGCCGGGCAGCGCATCCTTGATATGGATGTAGGCAATCTGGTCATGCAACAGCTCCCAGCACTCGGCGGGCTCCTGCTCACACTGAACGAAGTTGGCAAAGTCGAACGCCGCCTTAAAGTGGGGACAGGCCAGCTTATCGAATAATAGCTTACAGCGAGCACCAGTATCACCATAGATTTCCTTCTCATTTTCATGTAGAAGGATCATATCATGCTTTTCCGCAATTTTGATGAACTGGCGCAGCTTATCCAGCACCACATCGGTATAACTGTCCGCATCGGCATCCTTCGGGATCAGGAAGCTGAACATCCGAATAAAGGAACAATCCAGAATCTTGGCGGTCTCGCAGAGCGTTTCCAGCTGTTCCAGCTGCTTAGCAAAGCCTTCTTCATCGTCCACGGCTACCTTGCCGATGGCCGTGCCCAGACTGGAAACACCCACACCAGCGTCCTGCAGCTTGGGCAGCAGGACAGTACGCACTTCCTCGGGGGTGTAGTCAGCAATACCCTTGTGCTCGGCACTGCGGATACAGATGTATTTCATCCCCAGATCTGTTACAGTTTTTAGCTGCTGGTCAAAATCCTGGCTGATCTCGTCCGCAAAACCGGAAATTTTTTCGTAAACGCTCATAAAACGCACCTTCATTGATTAAAATTATTCCTCAGCGGCAGCTTTTGCCTTGATCTCGCTGATGGTGGACTGGATCTCCTCCATCTTCTCTTTGGTCAGGGGATAATGCTTCATGGCAAACAGGTTGCAGATCAGACCAATGGATGTCAGGCCATACATAACGAAGATGGACATATATTTCAGGGCATCGCTGTACGGGGTGTTGATATCGGGCAGAGCGTCCTTGAAACCGATGGCCATGAAGAGCAGACCGGCGATCATGGGAGAAGCAGAGCTGACGCACTTATCGACCAGACTGAACAGGGTGCCCATCATACCGGGAACGAAGCGGCCGCTGCGGTAAACCTCATAGTCGGCGCAGTCAGCAATCATAGGCAGGACGATGTTGCCGGAGATCTGCTGGAAACCGGTCATACCGATGGTGCAGATGAGGAACAGGATGGTGAACATGCTGAAGCCGTGGAAGCCCTCGTAACCGGGCAGGTTCAGGGTCTTGGGATTGCCAAAGAGCCACAGCAGAGCGGTTGCAATGTTAAAGACCAGTGCACCGATGGAAGCCACGACCAACGCCTTGCGTTGACCAAACTTGGTAGCAAACCAACCAGCACCTACCACGCAGAACACGGCAGAAGCGATGGAGGTATACAGGGTCATGCCGCCGGACAGCGCATAGTTGCCCACGATAACGCCGTAAAGTACAACGCCAATGGCAGAAACACGGGACTGGGCGGCGATCTTATCCGTACAGGCGGCAACAATCAGCATCTGGATCGCTTTGTTGTTCTTGATAACATCCAGGTACTCTTTGGGAGTAACCTTCTGGGGCTTGCCGGTGCCGAAGAACTCGGTGCGATCCTTGGGTGCAATAGAAATCACAGCAATGATGGTGGCGATGATGGAGACGATGCAGCAGACCAGCCACAGCTCATGGAACAGCTCAGCACTGTACATGGTGCCGTACTTAGGAACCAGAACATTGGAGATGAACATGGTCAGGGCAGTGGACATGACCAGAATGTTCAGACCATCGAACATGGCAAACTGGGGACGGCGCTTGGGATCATTGGTCAGGCAGGCCTGACCGGCACGGGTGATGGCATTCTGGAAGGTAAAGAAGATATAGTAGATGGCAGCAACCACAAAGAAGAAAATAGTGCGGGTGATGCCTTCGGGCAGATGATGGGTGACATGGAACAAAATGTAGCTGGTAATATGCAGACCAATGTTGCCGATGATCATAAACGGACGATTCTTACCGAAACGGCCATTGGTCTTATCGATCCAGTAACCAATGACAGGGTCTGTGATGCCATCCCACACACGCATGATGGTGGCGAAGCTGGAAGCCAGAAACACCGCCATGCCGACAAAGCCGATGAGGTAATAGGTGGAGTAGGCCATCAAGAAAAAATACATATTGGTGGCCACGTTGTTGCAGGTAAAGCCCCACATTCGCAAAGGCGAGCAGTGATGCAGGCCGTCAGGGGTCCAGTACTTTGCGTACTTACTCTCAGTCTGGGTAGACATAGATACATTCTCCTTCTCTTAACAATTCCTTGCTTTCCGGACGTAACAGCACTGTTTCTGATTTGCAGTATACCAATCCGCAAAAAGCCATGTTATAATAAAACAAAGGAAAATATCAAAATTCAAAGATTCTTCACAGAATCAACGATACTGCTAATAAAGGAGGTGATTTTTTGTGCAGCTCAACGAAAAAGAGCGGACAGCTCAGTTGTTTTCGGAAGCTGGCCGGATCAATGCGGAACGTTATTTTACAACCCTGAGCCGTGCACAGAAAATTCTGGATTCTATTGCGGAAGGGAATCCGGAGCAGGCTGTTGCAATTTATCACAAGGCGTTCAAAGGTGCATCTCCTGATACAAATCCCATGTGGATGGATCACCTGTTACTGTTCCGTCAGATGCAGGCCTGCATGGTACTTGGACTTTTTCTGCACCACGGATATCTGCTTCACCTGCCCGGACAGGCACTCTATACGGTATTCCAGAACCGGACAAATCAACTGATGTATATGAAGACCCCGGATGAGGCAAACGATATTATAAGCGGGGCTGTGTATGATATTGCTCTGCTGGTCAAACATCAGCAGGAACTGCAGCGGGAATATCACCCGGCGGTACAGAAGGCAATCGAGTACATCAACTCTCACAACGAACCTCTGACGGTCGACCAGATCGCGCAGGCAGTGGAACTAAGCACCGGCCACCTGAACCAGCTGTTCCGCAAGTATACCAATAAGACCATCCATGAATATCTGGTGGATTATCGTCTGCAGATGGCCCGCCTGTTATTACTCACCACCGAGAAAAGCGTCAGCGAAATCGCCTCAGAACTTGGCTTTGCATCCGCCAGCCACCTTGGCAGTCTGTTCAAAACCCAGACGGGCATAACGCCCCGACAGTATCGATTGCAGCAGAGAACGATTGGGAAAGTGGAGTAAGCTGAACCGCACAGTAAATCTCTTTTTTCCTCTCCCAAACCCACAAATTTTCCCGTCCTAAGTTGGTTTGGCTCAACAAACTTTGTGGGATTGCTTGCATCCCCCGGGAGAATGTGGTATCCTATAGCAAACCGAACCGACGTGCGTTTTCAGCCCCGGGCCGGAAATCAAGAAGGCAGGAGGCCGATACAATGCAGATCCACCAATCCGCAGAAGATTATCTTGAAACGATCCTGATGCTCAGCCAGAGGATGGGCCGTGTGCGCTCCATTGACGTGGTCAATGAGCTGGGTTACACCAAGGCAAGCGTGAGCATTGCCATGAAGAAGCTGCGGGAAAACGGCTATATCGCGGTGGACGGCGAGGGCAACCTGACCCTGCTGGAACCGGGCCGCGAGATCGCAGAGCGCATCTATAGCCGTCACCGTCTGCTGACCCACTTCTTTGTGCAGCTGGGCGTGGACGAGACCGTTGCCGCGGAGGATGCCTGCAAAGCCGAGCATATCCTCAGCGAGCAAACGCTGCAGAAGATCCGCGAGTATGCACTGCTCCACGATGCACAGGACAGCGTAAAAGGCGAATAAGCAAAAAAGAAGAACCCTCTCCGTCAGCACGACAGAGAGGGTTCTTCTTTTTCGTCAGTAGCTGTCCAGCCCCAGGCTCACGTCCAGCGCCTGGTTCACCCGCCGCTGGTCCTCGGGCGTGATCTGCCCGGCCCGCTCCCGCAGGCGGTGTTTGTCCAGCGTGCGGATCTGTTCCAGCAGCACCACGCTGTCC
>CALDLZ010000100.1 GCA_937915335.1 uncultured Faecalibacterium sp. | reverse complement strand
CCATGAGCATTTTCCAGATAGAATACCTCAAAAATGGGGTTGGTGGCTTCACCGTACTGACCCTTCACGATGGGGTTCTGGAGGCACATTTCCTTGGCAGCCATGTTGTTCTCAAACACAGCCTTGCCATGCAGACGGATCCATGCGTAATCTGGGCTGGAAACGGAGATCTCAATCTCAGGATTTTCCTGCATATCCTTGTAGACATCCTTGGTGTTATTGGTGCAGAACCACAGTTTGCCATCCAGCTCGCCTGCAAACATAAAGGGGCGGCACTTGGCCTTACCATCACGACCTACGGTAGCCAGATACTGCACAGGGTTAGCATTCAGAAATTCAACGACTTTGTTCATGGTAAATACCTCCAATTGGTAACGATGAAGAAATGCTTGCGTTTTGCTTTCGCTGAAGTTATAATAACGCCATACAACGGATTCGTAAAGTAAGCACAATATTGTGCCGTAGTTACCAAAAGGATACTATTGGAGGATTTCTATGGAAAATGAGAATTTGAATGATCTTCCGGCTTGCCCGGTAGAAACAACACTGACCCTGATCAGTGATAAATGGAAGGTGCTGATTCTCCGTGATCTGATGTCCGGAACAAAGCGGTTCGGAGAACTAAAAAAGTCTATTGGCCATGTAACGCAGAAAGTTCTGACTGCACAGCTGCGGCAGATGGAAGAAAGCGGATTGCTGACCCGTAAAGTCTATGCCGAGGTCCCTCCGCGGGTGGAATACACCTTGACGGAACTGGGGTACAGCCTGAAACCCATTCTGGACGCTATGTGGAAATGGGGCGAGGAATATAAAAACAAGCTGAAAGAAGACGCGGAATAATCGGATTACCGGGTGCTGCGCAGCGCCCGGTGCGGATTGAATGCCAAGAGCCCTCTTTTTGTTCTTGACAAAATAAACTGTATGCCGTATTCTTTTTTCAGAGTAAAGTCGCCGCAGGGCGGCTTTTCAAACAACATAAAGTTAGTCGATACTAACAAAATCGTCATCGGGGCGTTTTTATGCCCACCGACCACAAAGCCTGCTACGAAACGGTTACGATAAAGGGCTTTCCGTGGAAATGCTTCTATGAAAAAGGATACAGGCTATGCATAAATCACTCTTTGATCTTCCTATGGACGAAACAGCTTCAGCTGAAATGCCCCGGACGATGGAATTTTCCAATGAGACCGGAACCGGGAGCATGACGATCTGCCCGCTGTTTCCGGGGGCAGAACTGTATTATAACGATATGCACCTTGCGTTCTTTGAGGAAGCCCCGGCACCGACGCGGAACGTGATTGAGATCAACCATTGCAGGGTTGGCCGCTACGAATGCAGCTTTGGAGAAAACAGCTGCTGCTATCTGGCGGCAGGGGACTTTGCCGTCTGCGCGGCAGCGCGCAAAAAGTCGTCCTCCTGTTTTCCGCTGCGGCACTACCATGGCATTACCATCCTGCTGGATCTGGATGCGATCTCGCCGGAAATGCGGAAACAGCTGGAATGGTACGGCATAGACCTTGATGTCATACGGCGGTATATCTGCACGGAAAACCGCTGCTGTATCCTGCGGTCAGCACCGACCATTGCCCATATTTTTTCAGAGCTTTATACAGCGCACTCTGTACCGGATACCGGCTATCTTCGGCTGAAAGTTCTGGAGCTGCTGCATATTCTGACCCGGCTGAAAAGCAGGGAAGATGTGCAGCAGACAGAGTATTTCAATCAGCGTCAGGTGGAGTGTGTAAAGCAGGCTGCGGCTCTTCTCACGCAGGAGTTGACCGTTCATCGCACCATCGAGCAGTTGGCGCAGGAGGTCGGCCTTTCGCCTACGGCATTAAAGAGCTGCTTCAAAGGCGTTTACGGCAGTTCGATTTACGCATATCAGAAAGAGTATCGGCTGCAGCTGGCACAGAAGCTGCTGCTCGAAACTGATTGCACGGTTGCTGAAATTGCCCATCGGGTCGGTTACGAAAACCCAAACAAGTTTTCTTCTGCATTTCGGGAAGCAGCTGGCATGACACCTACGGAGTATCGGAAGATGTGTCCGATTGGATAGATTCTGTCGGTTTGGTTCTTGTGCGGAAAGCCCGGTTCCAGTAAAATCAGTGCTGCGATTAGTTAAAGCTAACGCTGACATTCTGATTTTGTGGAGGAAATTAACGATGCGCTTGATGAAAAAATTTGTAGGTGTGGCTGCTGCGCTGGCTCTGTCCGCTTCTCTTCTGGTTGGCTGCGGCGGCAGCACGGCCAGCTCTGCACCCGTTTCCGCAAGTTCTGCAGCAGAAAGCACTGCTTCTTCCGTGGAAGAGGCTTCCTCTTCTGCCGTGAATGAAGAGGAAGCTGCTGCACAGTTGCTGAACGACCTGACGGGCAGCTATCAGGAACTGTGGCCGGTGATCCTGGCAGACGACTATCAGCAGACCTGGCTGGACGATTGCGCCGCTCTTGTGGGCGAGGACAATGCCGAAGGTGCCTTTGAAAAGCTCACCTCTATGATTACAGGTGATGTTTACGGTGAGGACGCGGTCAAAGCGTATGCCAATGGCGGAGAAGCCTATTTCTGCGGCTTTACCAATGACCTTGCGACCCTGACTGTTGACGGCGAAAATTCCACCATTTCCGGTATCGATCAGGACGGCAATGTGCTGTTTTCCCATACCTACCACTCCATTGGCATGGAGTCTGAGCGTGGGATGTATGAATTTGAAAGCGATGATGCCGATTCCGGCGAATTCACCTATTTCTTCTTCGCACCGGACACGAGTGCGGAAACCTATCATATTGAATTCCGCTATGGTTCGGATGCAGAAGCTCTGAGCCAGTACGATGCAGGCGATTATGCTTACTGGATGGCTTCCGGCATTTCCACGGACTGTGACCAGACAATGATCGACAACTGCATTGAGCTGTTCTGCACCGAAAACCTGGCGGGCTAAAATGCAGAATGTGGCGTGGAGTTAAAATACCACGCCGCATTTTTGCAGGGATTTAATCTGAAGGAGGTCTTTCTGTGAAAAAGCAATCCAACTTGTCCCGGCTGATGGAGTATGCCGGGAAATATCGAATCCTGACCTACCTTTCGTGGGTGCTGTCTGCGCTCAGCGCGCTGATGGCACTGGTGCCCTTCGTGTACATCTGGCTCATCCTGCGGGATGTATTGAATGCCGCGCCGGACTATGCACAGGCGGTGAATGTGCCGCATTACGGCTGGATGGCAGTGCTGTTTGCCATCCTGTCCTATCTCATTTACATTGCCGCCCTGATCTGCTCCCATCTGTCGGCATTCCGGGTTGCAACCAATCTGCGGCTGGCAGTTTCGGAGCATCTTGCCACACTGCCGCTGGGCTTTACGGAGACGTTTGGCAGCGGCAAGCTGCGCAAGATCATCCACGAGAGTACCGGTGCGGCGGAGACATTTCTCGCCCATCAGCTGCCGGATAAATACAATGCAATGGCAACGCCTGTGGGCCTGCTGGTCCTTCTGGTTGTGTTCGACTGGCGGCTGGGTCTGCTGAGTCTTGTTCCGGTGGTGTTGGGTTTTGTCATCATGTCGGCCATGACAGGGGAGCGGATGGCAGATAAAATGCGGCAATACGGCAATGCACTGGAAGCTATGTCCAACGAAGCTGTGGAGTACGTCCGCGGCATCCCGGTGGTCAAGACATTTGGGCAGTCTGTCTTTTCGTTCAAAAAATTCAAAGCGACTATTGACGAGTACGAAAAATGGGTCATCTCCTATACCAAAGATCTGCGGATGCCCATGATGTTCTACACCGCCGCCGTCAACGGCGTGTTCGCTTTCCTGATCGCAGGCGGGCTGCTGTTCACCCGGAACGGCGTGACCCCGGAATTTCTGCTGAACCTGCTGTTCTACATCATCATTACCCCGGTGATCTCCCTGACCCTGACCCGCATCATGTACATGAGCGAAAACGAAATGGTCGTGGCGGATGCACTGACCCGTATCGATTCGGTGCTGAAAGCAGACTCTGTGCCGGAAAGCAGCCAGCCGGAACATCCGAAGGATGCGTCGGTGTCCCTAAACGGTGTGCATTTCAGTTACGATGGCAAAACAGATGTCATCAAGGGCGTTTCGCTGGACATCCGGCCGGGGCAGACGGTGGCATTCGTCGGCCCCTCTGGCGGCGGAAAATCTACACTGGCAAACCTGATCTGCCGGTTCTTTGATGTGAAGAGCGGCAGCATCTGCGTGGGCGGGGCCGATGTCCGCAGCATCCCCAAACAGGAAATGATGGACACGATCTCTTTCGTGTTCCAGAACAGCCGTCTGATCAAGGGCAGCATTCTGGACAACGTCAAGCTGGGCAAACCGGAAGCCACCGAAGCCGAAGTTCTTGCGGCTCTGAAAACGGCACAGTGCATGGACATCATTGAAAAATTTCCGGAGGGGATCCATACTGTCATCGGAACAAAAGGCGTGTATCTCTCCGGCGGTGAGCAGCAGCGCATTGCCATTGCCCGCGCTGTGTTGAAAAATGCGCCCATCCTGCTGCTTGACGAGGCCACCGCCTTTGCCGATCCCGACAATGAAGCCAAGGTGCAGGCCGCTTTTGCACAGCTTGCCAAGGGCAAAACGGTCATTATGATCGCGCACCGCCTGTCCACCGTTGCCAATGCCGACTGCATTTATGTGGTGCAGGACGGACAGATCACAGAGTCCGGCACGAAGGATGAACTGTGTGCCAAGGGTGGTCTGTTTGCCCGGATGTGGAAGGACTACCAGACATCCGTTCAGTGGAAAGTTGCAAAGGAGGGGTAAGCAATGATCGAAAAAATCCAACGTGCAACCGCCAGTTCCCCGGAAGGCGCAAAGGGGCTTGTGAAGGGTGTTCTTGCCTGTGCGTTTCAGAATATAGCTTTCATGCTGCCCACCTGTCTGCTGTATTTTCTAGTAAAAGACCTGCTGGACGGTACCACTTCCGGCAAGGCGATTCCGTATCTGCTGGGCTGCATCGTCTGCTTCGGGCTGATCTTTCTGACGACATGGTTCCAGTACAACGGAACCTATTTTACGACCTATAAGGAAAGCGGCATTCGCCGTCTGGCGCTGGCAGAGCGTCTGCGCAAGCTGCCACTGTCCTTCTTTGGCAAACGGGATCTGGCCGATCTGACCAGCACCATCATGTCGGACTGCGAGGTACTGGAAAAGACCTGTTCCCACTATATCCCCGGCCTGTTCGGTTCCCTGATCTCCACGGTAATCATTGCGCTGAGCCTGTTTGCCTTCGACTGGCGGATGGCTCTGGCGGCTCTGTGGGTCATCCCAGTGTCCATCGCCATCGTGCTTGGCAGCTACCGGGTGCAGGATCATGTTCAGGCCAAAACCATGGCAGTCAAAATGGATTGCGCCGATGGAATTCAGGAGTACATCGAGGCGCTCCGGGATCTGAAGGCAAGCAATGCGGAACAGAGTTATCTGTCCGGCCTTTCCCGGAAGATCCGTGCAGTGGAGAAGCAATCCGTTGCGGCAGAACTGGAAACGGCCCTGTTCGTATCTTCCGCAAGCATGGTCCTGAAATTTGGCATCGCCTCGGTTGCTCTGACGGGATCGGTTCTGCTGGTAAACGGAAGCATCGACGTGCTGACGCTGTTTCTCTTCCTGATGGCAGCTTCCCGGATGTACGACCCCATGCAGAGCGCTTTGCAGAATCTGGCAGCGGTCATTGCCATGCGCACCAATGTGGGCCGGATGAATGAGATCCTGGAATACCCCGTCCAGACCGGCAGCGAAACGCTGACCAATCAGGGCTGCGATATCGTGTTTGATCATGTGGGATTTGCCTACAACTCCGGCGAAACCGTGCTGAAAGACGTTTCCTTTACGGCAAAACAGGGTGAGGTCACGGCGCTGGTCGGCCCATCCGGCGGCGGTAAAACCACCGTTTCCCGTCTGGCGGCCCGGTTCTGGGACAATCAGAAAGGCCGCATTACCGTGGGCGGCATGGATATTTCCCAAATTGACCCGGAAAAGCTCATGTGCCTGTACGCCATCGTTTTTCAGGATGTGACGCTGTTTGACAACACGATCCTCGAAAACATTCGTCTGGGCCGCAAAGGTGCCACGGACGAAGAGGTTCTGGCAGCGGCGAAGCTGGCAAACTGCGATGAATTTGTCGAAAAACTGCCGGACAAGTGGAACACCAACATCGGCGAGAACGGCTGCGCTCTTTCCGGCGGCGAGCGGCAGCGCATCTCCATTGCCCGCGCATTCCTGAAAGATGCGCCGATCATCCTGCTGGATGAGGCAACGGCAAGTCTGGATGTGGAGAACGAGACGGCGATTCAGGAGGCACTTTCCCGCCTGATCAAGAATAAGACGGTTCTCATCATTGCCCACAGGATGCGCACGGTGGCCGGTGCAGATAAGGTGGTCGTGCTGAAGGACGGCACGGTGGCCGAGCAGGGCAGGCCGAATGAACTGTATGCCCGGAAGGGCATCTATGCCCATATGGTCGATCTTCAGTCTGCAAGCCAGAACTGGACGATCCGTGCGTTTCTGAAGGGATAAACCGTGTGGGACCCTTTCATTTTTTCTTCGGGGCGTAGTCGTGCATTTCCGGGATGGCACCACCGGCAATGGCCCACAGGTACAGGCTGGCAACGCTGCAATAGGGGCTGAACCGTCTGCGGTATTTTGCAAAGAGTTTCCGGTCGATTTTCCGGTGGTGGTAGAGCATCCGCAGGCCGCGCTGGATGGCGAGGTCATCATAGCTGAACACATCGGGCCGCTGCATACAGAACAGCAGAATCATTTCGGCTGTCCAGACACCAATGCCTTTCAGGCTGCTCAGTTCCCGGATGGCTTCTTCGTCCGGCTTCTGCCAAATGCCTTCCAGGTCAAATTTTCCGCTCTGAACTTTTTGTGCGAAGTCGGTGATGTACTCTGCCTTGCGGAAGGTCATGCCCAGCTTTTGCAGCTGCGGCACACCGGCGGCAAGAATGTGCTCTGCATCTACAGTGCCAAGTGTTTCCCGCATCCGCTGCCAGATGGTGGCCTGCGCCTTGATGGAAATTTGCTGGCCGATGATTTGATGCACGACTGCGGAAAACAGATCGGTGTCCACCTCGCGATGGATCGGCCCGATCTTCTGGATGGCTTCTCCTAGACGCTTGTCCTTTTGGCTCAAGTAGTCAGTTTCTTTGGTTGTGTACTGAAAATACATCCTGTATGCCTTTCACCTCGATGAAATCTCTGCGAGACGATCATTATATCATGGGAATCCCGGAAAATAAGAGGAAAGAACCGTGCGTCAAAGCACTTTGGCACCGTTGGCCGTCAATTTGAAGGTGGCTCCCAGCAGATCGGCAACCCCACGGCACATCAGCATCCGCTGCAGGAAGATCTCGAAGTATTCGTACTTGCTGCAGATGTCGGTGTCGATCTGCAGGTTCAGTAAGATGACCATTTTTTCGGTGTTGATCTTCAGGGTCTGGTTCGTCACCGCATAGTTGACCCGGTCGTGGATATCAAAAGATGCCTTCGGCTTTTCGCGCACGCGGCTGCGGTTGATGGCGTTTCCGATGTCGTGCATGTAGCCGGTGATCCGGCCAAGCTCGATGTCATTAAGTCAAAGCCACCGGCTCAGCCGGTGGCTTTGACTATGAAAGAATGAACCAGACACCCAGCAGAATGGCAAGAAAAATCAGGTTGGACAGGGTGAAAAGCCCAAAATAACGCCCTTTTTCCTGCGGCAACTCCCGTGCGATCTGGCGGTAGGAGATGAGGCTGGCCATGGAAGCAATCAGAGTGCCGAGACCACCGAGGTTTGTGCCGATGATGAGGAACTCAGTCTTTGCGGTAAAACCGGACAGCAGAAGGGCAGCAGGAACATTGCTGGTGATCTGCGAAGCCAGAATTGCCACCAGAACTTCCCGTCCGGTGAGAAGTTCCTGCAGCCAGCCGGAAAACGCCGGGATACGGCCCAGGTTGCCAATGAAAATGAAGAACGCCACGAAGGTCAGCAGCAGGGAGTAATCCACGGCCCGCAGGGTGCTGCGGTCGGCGCAAAGCGTACAGACCAGCACGGCAGCAAAAGCAACACCATAGGGCAGCACCCGGATAACGGACAGCAGGCAGACCGCAAACAGAATCAGGTCAAGCAGGATGACGTTCCGGTTGTGCGGAGCATCCGGCTGAGCGGAAAGGCTGCCTGCCGAGAGGACCACAGAGGATTTTCGGCAGGTAATGGCCGCCCAGGCCAGCAGCAAAACCAGAGAAACCAGCGTGTAGGGGAGCATGAGCCGGACAAACGCTCCCATGCTCATGCCGCTTTTGCCGTAGAGGTAAAGGTTCTGCGGGTTGCCGATGGGGGTCAGCATACTGCCGAGGTTGGCTGCGATGGTTTGCATACACACCACCGGAATCAGGAGAGAGCGGTGGGCATCCGGACCAAGGCGGTTCAGAACAACAAAAGTGAAAGGAACAAAGGTCAGCAGGGAAACATCGTTGGTGATGAGCATGCTCCCGAAAAAGCACAGCCCGACGAGAACCAGCACCAGTTGCAGTGTGTTTCGGGTCCGGGCCAGCAGCGCGCGGCCCAGACGGTCGAAAATGCCCTGCCGCCGCAATCCAGCCATGACTGACATCAGAGAAAACAGAGTGGACAGTGTGCGGAAGTCGATATAACCGGCATACTGAGCATCCGGCGGAACAAAAAACATGGAGAGCACTGCCAGCACAGCGGCCACAGTGAGAACGGTCTCCTGCTGGATGAATTGCTTGAGTTTCATGGGATACACTTCCTTGTACGTTGAATGATTCTATTCTACATTATAGTGATAGAACGGGCCGGAAACAAGACAAAAGCAAAATTGTTCTTCCGGCAGGAACGGTCCCGAAAACCGGTCATCCGGACTCTTTTCAGAAAAAGTTCAGAACTTTCCGCTGGATTCTGCTGCATGGGTATGGTATTCTCTACCTTGAATTGATGGAGAAGAAGGAACATTCTTATGGCTGCAGCTCTGACGGAAAGAGCACTTTCTCAGGCACTGAAAGATCTGATGATCCAGAAACCACTGAATCAGATCCATGTTCAGGAGATCACGAATCGATGCGGGTTGAGCCGGCATACATTTTACAATTATTTTCATGATGTGTATGAACTGCTGGAATGGACATACGATCAGGAAGTAATCCAGGGGCTGGAAAGCTTGCAGCATACGTCGGACTGGAAGCAGGCCCTTTCCCTGATCCTGCACTATACATATGACAACAAGGCAATTTGTCTGAATACGTTTCATTCGGTGGGACGTGACTATCTGGAACGTTTTCTGATCCGGGTCTTCTCGGATGAGGTGGGCTCGGTCATCCGGGAGCTTTCCCGTACCATCCCGATCCGGGAAGAAGACCGGAAGCTCTGTCAGACCTTCTACACCGATGCGCTGCTGGGTGTTTTTGTTTCCTGGCTGAAGAGCGGGCTGGAGGCCCCTCCGGAAAAAATGGAAAAGGAACTGGACCGGCTGCTGGATGGATTGATCCAGTTCACGATGCAGAAGATGCAGTAAAATGTCACACTTGTGCCGCACTGTGCAAAACTGTCACAGTGCGGCATCATTGTTTCTTGTACCTTCCGATGCAATGGACTATACTCAGGGCACAAACAGGGAACACCGAAGAAACAGAAAAAACAGGCGTTCCCATGAATGTTTTGTAAAGACGAATTTTGGAAGGAGCGTTTTTGATGTATAACTATTACAACAAAATTCACGCAGAGAAACCTGAAAATATTGAGTCTCGCCACGCATATCTGCTGGGCGGCGGCATTGGCTCGCTGGCAGCTGCTGCATTTCTGATCCATGACGGACAGATGCCCGGCAAGAACATCAACATCTACGAAGCACTGGATGTCATGGGCGGTTCCATGGACGGCGCAGGCACCTGGGAAAAGGGCTACTCCGCCCGCGGCGGCCGTGAGATTGAGCCGCACTTCGAGTGCTTCTCCGAGCTGTACAGCTTTATTCCGTCGCTGAAAGACCCCAACAAGACCGTTCTGGATGAGTTCTATGAGCTGAACCAGAAAGAGCCCATCGCCTCGAACTGCCGCCTGACGGCAAATCAGGGCAAAGTGCTGGATACTTCCTCGCTGGGTCTGTCCAAAGAACAGGCCATGCAGCTGAGCAAGCTGATCATGACCACCGAGGATGCACTGGGCGATACCACCATTGAGCAGTTCTTCGACAAGGATTTTCTGGAAACGAACTTCTGGTATTTCTTTGAGACCATGTTTGCCTTTGAGCCCTGGCACAGCGTCGTGGAGGTAAAGCGTTATCTGCAGCGTTTCATGCACATGATCGGCGGCATCAATCGTCTGGAGGGCCTGCTGCATACCGAGTATAACCAGTACGATTCGCTGATCCTGCCGCTGATCACTTGGCTGGGCAAGCAGGGCGTGCAGTTCCACTATGGCTGCGAAGTGACCGATATCGACTTTGACTTCGCAGGCGGCAAGAAAGTGGCAACTGCATTCCACTACAAGAAGAATGGAACCGAGCAGGTGCAGGCCGTCAAGGCAGACGATATCGTGACCTTTACCAATGGCTCCATGACCCAGAACACCACCAGAGGCAGTCTGGATAAGCCTGCGGTCCTGAACCGTTCGGAAGAGAAGGGCTGCTTCTCCGTCTGGAAGAAGCTGGCCGCAAAGAGCCCGGACTTCGGTCATCCCGAAAAGTTCTGCGAGAATATCGACAAGTCCAAGTGGATGAGCTTCACTGTCACCCTGAAGGACGATAACATCGTCTTCCCGCAGCTGGCAAAGCTGACCCAGAACCCCACCGGTATGAATGGTCTGGTCACGATCAAGGATTCCAACTGGATCATGAGCTGGGTCGTGCCGAAAGATCCGCACTTCATCAATCAGCCGGCAAATGTCAAGGTGCTGTGGGCTTATGCACTGCGTCTGGATGTGCCCGGCAACTATGTCCATAAGACCTTCGCAGAATGCACCGGCCGCGAGATGTTTGAAGAGCTGCTGTACCATGTGGGTCTGAAAGACCGCATCCCGGAAGTGCTGGAGCACACCATCAACGTGATCCCTGCCATGATGCCCTATATCACCGCACAGTTCATGCCTCGTGTTGCGGGCGACCGTCCGCAGGTCATTCCTGCCGGCAGCGAGAACTTCGCATTCCTGGGCCAGTTCGCAGAAGTAAAGGATGACTGCGTGTTTACGGTGGAGTACTCCGTCCGTACCGCAATGATGGCCGTCTATGGCCTGCTGCATCTGGATAAGCAGGTAGACCCCATTTACCCGGCATGGTATGATATCCGTGTGCTGGCAACCGCAGCAAAGACCTGCCTTGGCCTGAACAAGCTTCCGCTGGAAAAATTGCCTCTGGGCAAGCTGGTGGAAGGCACGGAAATCGAGAAGTTTCTGTAAAGACACGGCTGTTCCCCAATAAATCCACATAAAAGCAAATGCTCCCGTATCGGACTGTGTTTTCCGGTACGGGAGCATTTTTTGTCAGTGAAGATAGCACCGGTCGATTGTATACTCTACGGTCTCTGGCACATCGACCTGAAGATCTACACCATTGCTTTGCGGACTATTTTGACCTGAATCGTTCAGACGCCGAAGTTCGGTTTTGCATTCATTTCGCACATGACGAGGCACTCCCTTACACTTGTGATACGGCTTTAGTATAACACGAATCGTGCAGGGGCAGCAAGCAATACGGAACGTTACAGCAGTGCCTTTACGCTCTGCGCCCAGGCTTTGATCTCGCTTTCCGGCGTCTCCAGATGGTCGCCGCCGTTGGAATCGAACTGCACCTGCATCTCGCAGGCAGTCTTTGCGCCGGGGCAGGCTTTTTTCATATCCTTGATGACATGACCCGGCCAACCGCCGTTGGTCATAAACGGAATTACAGTCTTGCCGGTGAAGTCCTGTCCATGGAAGAAGGTCTTGACTGCGGGAGCCATGGTGTACCACCAGGTCGGGGTGCCTACGGCAATCACATCGTAGTCGGTGGGGTTCACGGTCAGCGGCTTCAATGCCGGCTCATAGCCGCGGTTGACTTCGCGCTGACCCTGATCGACCACTTCGTCGTAGCTGCCGGAATAGGGAACAGCTGTGTCGATTTTGAGCAGGTCGCCGCCGGCAACGCTCTGCAGCTCCTTGGCAATGCGCTCGGTGTTGCCATTCGACCAGGAATAATAAACGATCAGCAGTTTTTTCATGATGGATTCTCCTTTATTCGGATGCCTGCCGCGTAGGAGCGGCAAAATTTTTCTGACAGGTTCAGTATAATCCTTAAAGTTGACTTCAGGTCAATACCCTTTTGAAATTTTTAGAAAGATATCCCGTCTAAGGGTAAAGCGAAGGTTTTGCTTTCAGGCGGGATTTTTTTACCCTTTTAAGACTGTTGTATACAATACATGGACTAAGAGGGTGGGTGACTTGGACTACGAGTCCATAAACTTTTGCCCAAAAGTACGATACACTATTGTCACGGCAGCAGCCCACCCCGAAAGAGAGCGGAAGCCGCAGCCGGGCCGCTAAACAAAAGCCCCACACTCAACATATGCTTTTCTGCTCTGACCAGAGATGGTCGGATTCGGAGGCAGTGTTGAGCGTGGGGCTTTTTGTGTTACATAATAATGCACTTGATTGGACAAAGTCAGTAATGCAGCGCTTTGGCGAATGTACGGATGGGGTCGCTGGAATGTCTATTTGCAATAAAAGCTCTTGTATTAAATGAAAAAAGAGGGTAATATAAACATATCTACAGAATGCAAGGTATAGGGAGGGGTGAGCGGTATGGTCTACGAAATCATGCATCGAGAGAACTGCGTGGCACAAATCAGCACGACAGGTGAATGCAAAATTCACCTTGAAGATTTTATGCCGTATGACTTGGTGCTGGAAGAATCAAAGGATTTTGATGAACGAATCAATAATGTGACCAATTTCTATTATTGGTGTGCGTCCCGGATGCTGACACTTGACCGTACCTATGCAAAGGAAATCCTGAACAGCATTGGCGCATCACAGAGTGTGACAGACCGAGATCGCGCTCAGATCGCGCTGTCGTATCATTGTCTATCCCTTCTGGATGTGTTCTGGGTGAAAGAAAAAAATGAAATTGTCCGTTTCGAGGATATCAATCTCTATACACATTCTTTGAGTAATGCATTTGTAGATATTGCGTTGCGCGGGCACCAGATGACCGTGACAAATGCTCACCTTTTGGCGAATGACTTGTCTACAGGGGGGTGTTACCCGAAGGCATGGGTGCGCAAAGAGGATGGCTTCTATCTTTATAAAGATGGCGGCAAAGATGCAGTTGAACGGGAAGTGCTGGCGAGTAAGGTCTGTCGGTGCTTTGAATGCCATCAGGTTCTGTATGACCAGGGAATATTTGAAAACGAGCCGGTATCCATCAGCAAAATTATGACTTCACAGCGATACAGCCTTGTGACGTATGCAGCCTATGATGTCTACTGCACAAACCATGATTGGAATACACTGGATAAAATTTTGGAACTGGATGCTCACGGATACTATATGATGAACATTTTGGATTATCTGGTGGGCAACACGGATCGCCATTGGGAAAACTGGGGGCTGTTGGTGGACAATGAGACGAATCAACCTATCCGGCTGCATGACTTGATGGACTTCAACCGAGCATTTCAGCAGTATGACACGTTGGATGGTGCAAACTGTCTGACCGTTGGAAAACGGCATTTGAGCCAGAAAGCGGCGGCAGAAGAAGCAGTACGAAAGGGCGGATTGAATCAGGTTGACGAATTGGATGATACTGCCTTTGCTGCCCATCCGGAGTGGGGAAAAGCCTTGAAAAAGAGACTGGACATTCTTAAAACTGCAGCATCCTGAAGGTTTGAAATAGAATACTGTTACATAATAAGAAAGCCGTCTGCAGGCTGCCAATCACATCATTGGCGGCCATGCAGACGGCTTTTGTGCCCTTGCTTTTTATCTCTCTTTCGGATAAAGGAATCCGGGTGATAACGAAAAATCTACTGACCGGAGAAAAATTACCATACCTCACATGCGCAGCATAGACAGAAAATCGGGCCCAAGATTTTCGGCCAAAAGGCGGAAACACTTCTGACTGATGGTTTTCTGTCCGGTCTCCCAGTAGCGAATGCTTGTCCGGCCAACCTTGGCGTAGTCGGCAAGCTGCTGCCGATTCCAGCCTTTGGCCTGCCGGTATTCCCGGAGAAAGGCTCCTCCGCCTCCGAAGTGGTGTGCGGCCCGGTAAGCGGTACCTGCAGGATGTAGAGAGGGGTTAGACAGGATACCTCACATGATACTTTTTGAAGTAGAAAAAGGTGACACCCTTCCTGAGCCCAGAAAACCAATTTTGACGCATTTACGCTGCTTTGTAAAATGAGTGGGTTCTCTTTTCCATCTGAAAGTGCGCTGGGGAGAGGATAGCATTTTCAATGCACCGGCTGGCATACGTTGAGAACCGTGCCTTG
>CALDLZ010000099.1 GCA_937915335.1 uncultured Faecalibacterium sp. | reverse complement strand
AGTCACGCCGGAGATGATGCCCTCGCGGCACTCGCCCAGATGGCGGCGGGCGTACTCGGCCTTGTAGTAATCCTCGGCCTTGCGCTCGATCTGGACAGCCAGCACTTCCCGCTCGCTGGACTGCTTGGAGGCCTTCTCCGCAAAGTCGGTGTAACGGACGATCATGGTCTCCTTATCGGTACCGCTGAGCAGGTCAGTCATCATGCGGTGGATAGCCAGGTCAGGGTAACGGCGGATGGGGCTGGTAAAGTGGGCGTAGTCCTTCAGTACCAGACCATAGTGGCCTTTGGGCTTATCCTCATAGCAGGCCTTGGACATGCAGCGGAGCATCCCGGTGTTGACGATCTGCTCAAAGGGGGTCTCCCGCACACCTTCCAGAATGGCGCTCAGCTCCTTGGGGGTGGGCACTTCTTTCGCAAAGTGGTCGTTGATGCCGCAGGCCTGCAGCAGGCTGTGCAGGCGCTCCAGCTTCTCGCCGTTGGGCTCCTCGTGAACACGGTAGACGAAGGGGATCTGCTTGACCCGGGCGAAGTGGGCGGCGCACTGGTTGGCCAGCAGCATGAACTCCTCGATCATGGCCTCGCTCTCGCCGGAGGTGCGCTTCTTCACGTCGATGCAGTGGCCGTTCTCATCGAGGATGAGCTTGACTTCCCCGCTCTCGAAGTCAATGCAGCCGCGCTCCTTGCGCAGGCGGGCACGGTGGGCGTACAGCTCTTTCATGGCGGGCAGCTGATCCAGCACCTCGGCGTATTTGGCCTGGATCTCGGCATCGGCAGTGCCGGCCAGCAGGGCGTTGATCTCAGAATACACGCCCTTGACCCGGCTGCAGATGATGGACTTGACGAACTTGTAGTCGGTCAGGTTGCCGTCCTTGTCCAGACGCATCAGACAGGAGAACGCCAGGCGCAGCTCCTTCTCATTCAGGGAGCAGATGCCGTTGGAAAGGCTCTTGGGCAGCATGGGCACGACCTGGTCGGCGTAGTAGACAGAGGTGGCACGGTTGAAAGCCTCCTCGTTCAGCTCGCTGCCAGGCTTGACGTAATGGGAGACATCGGCGATGTGAACCCCCAGCTCATAGCCGCCCTCTGGCAGCTTGGTCAGGCTGATGGCATCGTCGATATCCTTGGTCTCGGCGCTGTCGATGGTGAAGATGGGCAGAGCCCGCAGATCCATGCGGCCCTTGCAGTCCTCCTCGGACACGGTCATGTCCTCGAACTTCTTGGCCTCGTCCCGCACCTTCTCGGGGAAGCGGGTGTGGATATCCTTGGCGTAGAGCAGGGCCTTGGCACAGCGCTTGGCTTCGTCGCTGCTGCCAAAGCGCATGGCTACGCCCACACGGTGATCTTCCTGACGATTGCCGCGCTGTAAAATCTCCACAGCGACCTTGTCGCCGTCCTTCGCGCCGCCCTCGCAGTCGCGCTGGATGGTCATGGAAATGGCCGGGCAGTCATCGGGCACGAACTTCAGGCGGCCTTCAATGCGGCGGGCAGTACCCACCAGATCATTCTTCTGCTCGAGGATCGCAAGGATCTCGCCCTCGTCGCTGCCCTCCACACGGGGATGGGCAAACTTTTCCACCAGAACGGAATCGCCGGGCATGGCACCACGGGTGAAGCGGCCCGGGATGAAGATATCGCCGCTCTCATCGTCCAACATGACAAAGGCAAAGTTCTTGCCCAGCTTGACCACCTTGCACAGCAGAGCCTTCTCTGCACGGCCGGAGCGGACGGTGAAGAACACGCCGCACTTCTGGCAGACCACGGCGTCGTGCACCAGCTCGTCCAGTGCCTCCATCACCTTGCGGTCGGCAGAACGGTCGCCGCCGAACTTCGCCTTGAGATCCTTGACCATACAGGGCTGGTTCTGGATCGCATGTTCAATTTTATCGCGTAATGGCATATTTTTCTCCTTAACACTTTTCCGGCGCTCTCCAACGGAACCCGGACAACATCTTTCCCACTGAGAGGTTTAATAGACAGAAAAACAGCCCCGCCTTACACGGGGCTGTACACGGGGTGCTCAGGCCAGACGGCTGGCAAACACGCAGGCCAGAATCGCCACCACAAAGAACACAACGCCTGCAATACGGGTCACCTTGGCCAGCATCTGGTCAGCAGGGGTCAGACGCGCGTTGTTGGCACCGCCCACACCGCCGTTGATGGCACCGGCCAGACCCTGGCCATGGGTGTGCTGCATCAGGGTGAGGATGATGATAACGGCCGAGACGACCAGCAGGATGGCACCGCCGACGATTTCAATGACAGACATGGATGGAACGCTCCTTTTATCTTTTGTTTCGTAGAGACTACATACAAATACAAGGATATAATAGCATAAAACCCCGGCAAATGCAAGAAAAACCGTGGATCCTCAGAGCAGAATTTCCAGCCCCGCTGCCACCCGGGCAAAGATGGCCGCGCTGGAAAGGGCAGGCTCGGTTTGAGCATCCTGTAAAACCACGATGGTATAGCGGGGCTTTCCCGCCGGGACAAAACCCGCGAACCAGTAGTTTTTGCGCTCCACCCCTTCCGAAAACTGACCGGTCTGGGCCGTGCCGGTCTTGCCCGCGGCGGTAAGTGTTGGCAGAGCGGCATCATGGCCGGTGCCCTCCGAGACCACGCCCTCCAGCAGGGTTTGCAGAGCCCTTGCCGTGGTCTCCGTGAGCACCTGCCTGCTCACGGCGCGGGAGAGATCGGTCATGGGTGCGCCGGTGGTCTCGTTGATCGTTGCCCTGAGCAGCCGGGGCGTGTGGTAAGTGCCCCCGCAGGCGATGGTGTTCATCATAGCGGCAATTTGCAGCGGCGTTGCCAGCAGCTCTCCCTGTCCGAAGCAGAAATTCGCGTAGGCCCCGCTGGAGGCAAGGTTCTCTCGCTCCGGCAGAACGCCCGCCGCCGCACGCATATTATCGGTGAGCTCGATGGCCTGCCCGAATCCCAGCTGCTTTGCCATGGCACGGACGGCATCGGCTCCCAGCAGCTGGCCCAGCCGGATGAAATAGCCGTTGCAGCTCTTTTCCAGCGCCCCGGCCAGATCGACCTCGCCGTGGGGAACACCCCCGGCACAGCGGAAAATCTGCCCGTCCACCTCGCACCATCCGGGACAGGTGTAGGTAAAGTCAGTCTCCCCGGCTTCCAGTGCCGCTGCCGCCAGCACCGGCTTGAATACAGAACCCACGGCGTAGCGCTGGAACACCCGTTCCAGCAGAGGGCTGTCCGGGGCGTTCAGGCTGGCAGAGACGTTTTCCGGGTCATAGCCTGGGCGGCTGACGCAGGCCCGCACCTCGGCGGTGGCAGTATCCAGCACCAGAATGCAGCCACTCTGCATCGTCTCATTGGCCACGGCTTCGGCGGTCTGCTGGATCTCCCGGGAAAGGGTCAGCTGCACCCCCACGGCCCCGCTGTCGGCAGCGGTGAGGACGGGCTCGGCCCGCAGCTTTCCCTGTGCGTTGACGGTGCAGAGCAGGGTGTCCCCTTCCCCACTGCCGGTGAGCAGGGCATCAAAGGCGGCTTCCAGCCCGGCGGCACCATGACCCTCGCCATCCAGATAACCGAGGAACTGGACAGCCAGCGGGGCATCCGGCACACGCTGTGCCACCGGCCAGCAGGCGATCCCCAGAAAGGACACATCCCGGTCCACTTCCAGCAGAAACGGCGAGGCGGCGCTGCGCTTCTGGTAAAGCTCCGCCTGCCCGGCGGCATCGGTGTAGGGAAAGAGTCTGGCGTAGCTGTCCTCCCCCGGAACGCAGAGGGCCATCCAGCGCGTTGTCTGGCCTGTGAGGAGCTGCCCGTCACAATCATAGAAATTGCCCCGCCGGGCGGGTAGATGGAGGGTCACGACGCTCTGCGCCGCCGCCCGGGCCGCATAGGCAGGGTTGGAGCAGACCCAGTACAGGCGGCAGACCACCCCCGCAAAGCAGAACAACAGCGCACCGTACAGAGCCAGCACCCGTCTGCCGGACATAAAAACGCCCCCTCTCCTGCTTAGAATGGGCAGAAGAAGGGGTGATGATACGTTCGGGAACGGATTTTGGGTTCCACCAAACAAAAAGAAGGCAGAGCCTCCCGGATGGGAAGTTCTGCCTTCTGCGGCGTATTGAGTTGGTTCGGAAAAACGGTACGGCTTAGTACATGCCGCCCATACCGCCCATGTCACCACCGGCTGCGGGTGCGGCAGGGGGTTCGGGCAGGTCAGCGACCAGGCTCTCGGTGGTCAGCACCATCTCAGCGACGGATGCTGCATTCTCCAGAGCGGAACGGGTGACCTTGGTGGGATCAACGATGCCAGCGGCGATCATATCGTCCACATAGACCTCGTTCTGAGCGTCGAAGCCGTAGTTGGGCTTGTTGGCGGAGACGATCTTGTCGATGATGACGCTGCCCTCCAGGCCGGCGTTCTTGGCGATCTGGCGCAGAGGTGCTTCCAGAGCCTTCAGAACGATCTTAGCGCCGGTGCGCTCGTCGCCTTCCAGGGTGTCGCACAGCTCACGGACAGCAGGGATAGCGTTGATGGGAGCGGTACCGCCGCCAGCGACAACGCCCTCCTGAACAGCAGCCTTGGTTGCGTTCAGGGCATCCTCGATGCGCAGCTTCTTATCCTTCATCTCAACCTCGGTAGCAGCGCCGACCTTGATGACCGCCACGCCGCCGGCCAGCTTTGCCAGGCGCTCCTGCAGCTTCTCACGGTCGAAGTCGCTGGTGCAGACCTCGATCTGGTTGCGGATCTGAGCAATACGGGCTGCAATTGCATCCTTATCGCCAGCGCCGCCCACGATGGTGGTGTTCTCCTTGGAGACCTTGACCTGGCGGGCATGACCCAACATCTGAACGGTAGCGTCCTTCAGCTCGTAGCCCAGATCAGAGGACACGACAGTGCCGCCGGTCAGGATTGCGATATCCTGCAGCATCTCCTTGCGGCGGTCGCCGAAGCCCGGAGCCTTGACGGC
>CALDLZ010000098.1 GCA_937915335.1 uncultured Faecalibacterium sp. | reverse complement strand
TCCTGCTGCGGTGCTTCAAAGCCTGCCGCTGCGTATTCCTCCACGGTCATTCCAGCATCGGCTGCTTCCTGCGCGATCTCGGCCTGTACCTGCGCCTTGTAGTCCTGCAAGCTCTGGTCAAAGTCGGCCAGCTTAGGCGGCTCTGGCAAAGCGTACTGACCTTGGTTGAGCATCGGGCGGCAGTCCTGCACATAGGTCACAACAGCGTTATAGTAGGCAGCCTGTTCCGGCGAAATGTTCTGCCCCTCCTGCAAAGCGGTGGTGGCTACCTGCTCCATGGCCGAAAGGTTGCAATGCTGTTTGAGGTACGGAATAAACTCGGTCAGCACCATTTTCCGCTCTGCCTTGTCCTGTTCCCATGCTTCCGGGCCCTTGTTGTGCAGAACAAAATTTTTCCAGTTCTCGTCTTTGGCGTAGTATTCGTGGTAGCTCTGGATGTGCTGAATCAGGGAGCCGTCCCCGTCACCAAAATCCTGCCGGCCCTCGTAGTTATCGGGCTGGCCGTTCAGAGTAAAATTAATGCGGAACGCGGTCTTGTCGTACCAGCCACCCTCGTAACCATCTTTTTCCCGTTCTGTGTGCTGGGTGGTGTCCAGTTCTTCAAAAACACGATTTGCCACGGACAGCGGCATGGTTTCACCGTCTTGCAGCTTGTCGCTTTCGCTCCACAGAATCGTGACCGTGGGTTCTGCGGATAAATCCGGCCCAACGGTCTTTTCTGCTTCCGGGGCAGAAAGTTCGTTGGCCTTTTCTGCGGCCTCTTGGAACGCCGCCAGCTTATCGCCCAACAGGACTTCCGACACTGCGGCAGTTTGCCTCAGCAGATTAAGCGCTTCCTGCCCTGCATCCGGCAGGGTCAGACCGGGCGCGTCCAGCTGGCCGCCGTCCAGAGCCTTTTTGTCCGGGCCGTACAGGGTGTAGTCATAGCCGGAATCACAGGTCTGGATGAACAGGGTACTGCCGTTGTCCAGTGCAAATGCGGCCTCCTGTGCAGCGGATAGGTCTGCTTCCCGCTGCTGGCGCAGTTCTGCCAGATGTTCGTCCAGTGCGGAAATCAGCTCATGGGCCGCGCTGCGGATAACTTCCAGAGAGGCTTTCAGTTCAGCCAATTCCCGGCCAGAACTCCACCCGGCCACATAGCCGAAAGAATACTCGGACGTGTCCAGCCCATAGTGCTGGCAGACGGCATAGGCCACGCTTTCGGCCTGCACCTCGCGTGTGCGGCTGTCCGGGCGGTTGGTTTGTTCCGGGTCGTTCGGGTCGATGGCGTGCAGCTTGGCATGGGCGATCTCATGGATGGCCGTTTTGATGGTTTGCAGCTGGCTCATACCCTCTTGGATGGCAATACGGTTGTCGAGCAGATGAAAATAACCGTGCGCCCCGCCATCGATGTCCTCAAACCCGATGGGCACCGGGGATGCCTGTTCCAACGCCTTGAAAAAATCTTGGTAGTCCTGCACACTGCTGGAAAGTTCATCCACCGCGATAGAGGGCAGCGGTTCGCCCTCGGTCTGGCTGACATCGAACACGGAAACTACCTTAAAGGCAGGAATCTGCACGGTCTTTTCTTCCGTCAGCGGCTTGCCGTCCTTGTCCAGAACGGGCTTGCCCTGCTCGTCCAACTTTTCCATCTTCTGCTTGACCTTATACGGCGCAGGAGCAAGGATTTTGATACCCTTTTCGCCCTTTTTCACGGTGCGGTGGAATGTGTTTTTCCACTTGTTGAAGCCCGCCACCAGCTGCCCGCCCTGCATGGCGATCAGCAAAGTGTTGTTGAAGCTGTAATTGTGGAATTTTGCCATCGTGGTGAGGTAGGCTTTGTAGCGGTCACTGTCGAACAACTGCTGAATGCCTGTTTCCAGCCGGTCCGTGATTTCTTTCATCCGTTCCGCACTGTCCTTGCCATTCAGGATAATGGGAATAACTTTCTGCTCCATGGTGTAAACTCCTTTATTTTGCTATCCTACGGATAGAGAGAGCCGGTTATGGCAAAATGAATGCTTCACCTTACCATAACCGGCCCTCGTTTTTCCTTACTCTTTACGCTCTACCCAGTAATTGACGTACTTGCCTCCCGTATCTGCCAGAAGCACCGTTGCATCATAGGTCTTTCCTGTTTTCTCGGAGTAGAGGCCCTTGATTTTTGCCTTGCCGTTTTTGAGCAGAGTGGCGGCGATCTTCGGGGTGAACACCTTTTTCCGCTGCTCGAAAAAGCGGTCATTCTTCCACATCACGAACTGACAGCCACGGTTCCCGCAGTAGAAGTTTTTCTTGCCCTCATAGACGTTTTCACCACACCGGGGACACTTGCCAATGATGGTCCGTTCCGACTGGAACAGATTTTGCTTGTCCGCGCTGATACAGGAATAGGTCTTGACCAGCTGGCGCACCTGCGCTTCAATTTCAGCCATGAACTCGTCCGGGTCTGCGCTGCCCTTGGCAATCTCGGTCAGACGGTTTTCCCATTCAGAAGTCAGAGCGGGAGAGGTCAGGCTTTCCGGCAGAACCACCGCCAGATTGATGCCGTCCTTGGTGGGCACCAGCTGTTTGCCTTTGCGCTGCGCAAAGCCCATTTGCACCAGCTTTTCCAGAATTGCGGCGCGGGTGGCGGGTGTGCCCAGCCCCTTACGCTCTGCATCTTCCAGCATATCCTCGGCCCCGGCCCGCTCCATTGCTGACAGGAGCGTATCTTCGGTGTAGGCTTTCGGCGGGGACGTGAAATGTTCCGAAATGTCCGCCGCCACAGAAAAACTCTGTCCCTCGGCCAGTTCCGGCAGGGCGTTCAGCACTTCTTCCTCGGTATCTGCTTTCAGGGTGGAGCGGAATCGCTGGTCGATCTCTTTCCAACCGGGGACAAGCATCGTCTTTCCTTTGGCGGTGAACTCGTTCCCTGCACAGGAGAACACAGCAGTCACGGTTTCGTATTCGTGGGGTGCAGCTACCGCGCAGAGCAGTTTGGAGCAGACAAGGTTCATCAGCTTGCATTCACTCTCGGCAAGGCCGGTGAATCCCTGTTTTGCAAATTCTGCGGTTGGAATGATGGCGTGGTGGTCCGATACCTTTTTGCTGTTCAGCACCCGGCTTACATCCGGGGTTAAGTCAATTCCTC
>CALDLZ010000097.1 GCA_937915335.1 uncultured Faecalibacterium sp. | reverse complement strand
CAGTGACAGATAATGCTCTATCTCCCCACTCAGCACAAGTTGTGCATACTCCAGCAGCTTATTGTACAGCAGCCAGTCCAGCTCCGCCCGCTGTGCCGGGGTGTCGCCGTACTCGTCCTCAATGGCGATGCAGTCGATAGCAACGGTGGAACCATCCGCAAACCGGGCTTCCACCCGGTTGGTATCCATGTTGAAGCGGCAGAAAAGCAGTTTGTTCATAAGGAAACCTCCATGTTCTTCACATTTGCTTCTTTTGCGGTGGAAAGTTCCGGCTGTCCGTTTGCAAGTCCATGAATCCGCTTTTTGATGCAGCCCTTTATAGGTCTACACCCATCCACCACACACCTGATTCTTACACCAAAACTAGAACAACGCTCTTTTTGCTCTGCACAAAATCCTACATCGTTTGGCGTAAAATTGGCGTATGGCGTAGTTTTCACTGGAAATTCATCAAAAGGAAAAGCCTGAAACTTCTCGTAACATCAAGAAGTTTCAGGCTTTGTTGCGCTTAAATTGGAAATTTACTGCTCAATCGGCTTCATCGTCGGGATACTTTCCGGAATCAGCTTACAACGCTTCGTGATGCTTCACAATCGTGTTTTCACTTGCATTCCCGGTATTCATAATCCTTCGTGATTCGCCGTCATTCTCGTAGTTTTGCTGTCAATTTGCTGTCCTTGGAAGAATTTTGCTGTCAGACAAAACGCTCAGTAAGAGCCCTTCTTTGTTGCTTCAAAAAATGTCCAATGTTGCAGCCAAACGCTCAAATGATTCTTGTTTTTTCTCCTCAGTCGCTTCGGCATAAATGTCCATCGTAGTTTGAATGTCCTTATGCCCCATGACCGATTGAATGACCTTCAGGTTGGTCTCTTTCTCACAAAGCCTTGTGCAGAACGTGTGCCGCAGGTGATGTGCCGAAAAGTCCGGCAGCAGAACAGCTTCCCGATGCTGCTTTTTTGCTTCCACTTCTTCGCCCGTGTTGTAGTCTGCAATAATGCGCTTGATGGCGCGGTTCACAGACTGCGGATTCGGGACATTGCCAAAGCGGTTACAAAAGATGAAGCCCGTCATACCATCAATCTCTACATCATTCCAGCCGGATTCTTTCTGCTCCTCATGCAGCATTTCAAGGGCATCCTTTACGGTATCAAACATTGGAATCGTCCGAATGCCCGCTTCCGTTTTGGGCTTTGAGATATGTAGAACCGAATTGCGGCTTTCGCCCACCGGGTAATAGACTAGACTGTGATTGATGCTGATAGTACGCCGCTCATAGTCCAGATCATCCCAGCGCAAGCCCAACGCTTCACCGATGCGGCATCCTGTTCCCAGCAGTACCGTGAACAACGGCCACCAGTGGCAGTAGACCGGGTGATTGGCGATATGCTCCATGAACGCCCGCTGCTGCGGAATCGTCAGGGCATGACGCACACCTGTGGTCTGTTCGGAGTTTTTCTTGATCTCTGCCATCACACCATCTGTGGGGTTCTTGCGGACGATTTCATCCCGAACCGCCAACTGAAAGGTAGGATGCAGCAGCGTATGAACGCTTTCCAACGTGTTTGCCTGCAAGCCCTGCTTATCCAGCAGATAATTGTAGAACTGCAACACATCCGAATACCGAATCTCTGCAATTTTCTTCTTTCCGAAGGTATCGCGGATGAAGCGATCATACATATAAAGATAGTTGCTCCGGGTGGTCTGGCGTAGATTCGTTTTCAGGCTCATATAACGGTCAAACACAAAGTTGACCGTTGCTTTGCCTGCAACGTGAATATCCAGACCGTCCATCTGGTCTTTGGTGAGCTGTGCTTCCTTCTCCCGAAGGGTCACAAGGTCATTTGCGTAGATGTACTTGCGCCGTCCCAGCGGGTCTGTGTAAGAATACGCATACCGCTTATCAGAACTGCGCTGCATCTCGCCTTTTCGCAGGGTACGTCCCCGCAGGTCTTTTCGTGTCGTTGCCATATCAATTCTCCTTCCCAAAAGAAGAAGGGCTTGATACTATTCAAGGTTAGACAAAACTTTGTCCAGCCCCTGCAAGACAACTTCTGTTACAGTCAGTTGATGTTGTTCGGCATAAGCGCAGATACGCTCATACAGGGCATCTTCCACCCGAATGCTCAAGGTTTTCTTTTTTGCATTTTCGGATTTCGATCGTCCCATCTTTGCCATAGCTGCTCTCATGCCTCCACAACACCAGTATACTTTCCGTGTGACAGAAAGTCAAGCTGTAAAAAGCCCTTCTCGAAAATTTTTACGAAAAATCGAAAGTTCACACTCTGCTCATTGACATTTCGTCCTTGATTTGCTATTATAATGGTAACAACTCCCCCAGGCCTCTGCGCATAGCGTATGCACACTTGGGGGCGTTTTGCTTATAAAGGAGATTTTTCATGGCAGATAAGGACTTCAAAACGATAGACGAGCAGATTGAAATTCTTCGTTCACGCGGCCTTACCATCGAAGATGAGACCGAAGCAAAAGATTTTCTCCTGCGGAACAATTATTATCGTGTCAGCGGTTACTCCCTGACGCTCCGCAAGAATGATGTTTTTGCAAAGTCTGCCACGTTCCAGAACATCGAGGACATTTACAATTTTGACCATGAGTTCCGTCATATCGTCCTGCACCACATCGAAACCATTGAAGTGCAGATGAAGTCCATCTATGCCTATGAATTTACAAAGGTGTATGGGCCGCTGGGTTATCTTGATGCTGGAAATTTCTCCAACCAAGCAAAACATAAGGAAATCTTTGACAAAGCCAACCAGCAGAAGCGGTAGCGGCTGGCCCACGAAGCCTACTTAAAGCACTTTATCAATGACTTGCACCAAGAGATTCCGCTCTGGGCATACGTTGATTTGCTGACGATTTCCGATATTTCTTTCCTGTACTCCATTTCTGAACGTCCGCTCAAAGAAACGGTTGCCCATCGGTTCGGACTTACCATGAATCGCGGCCCGGAAATTCTGGGGCAGTATATGCACAGCATGACGATCATTCGCAATCTCTGCGCGCACGGAAGCCGCATTTATAACCGTCTCTTTGAGCAAAAGCCTTCCCTCAACAAGAAAGAACAAGCGTTGCTGATTCGCCGTGAAGATGGCACGATGGATAATGCCCACTTCTTCGGATTCTTCCTCATTATGAGAAGGCTTCTGCCTGCCGAGAATTTTGTAGAGATGAAGGAAGCCATCATTGCTTTGATGGGAAAATATCCGTTTGTGCGAATGGATTATTACGGCTTCCGGGATGACTGGAAAGAAAAGCTCTGATTCTGCATAAAATAAAATGACTTCTCCCACGAGCTGCTATGCAACGCAATACTGTGGGCGGTCTGGGGTCGGGGGACTTTCCTCCGGCCTATTTTTATGCAATGCGGAAAGATTCCAGATACCGCTCAAAAATCTCGCAGTTGACCAACGCCACCTTGTCGATCTTATAAACGGCTTTGGCTTCTTTCGCCAACTCTTGAAACTTTGTCAGGCCAAGGCTGTATTTTTCAGCCCCTTCCTGATAGCGGACAAACTTTTTCGCGTTCATTTTTGTTCTTTCAACGTCCTTGCGGGCGTACCGTTGCCAAGGCCGGAGGCGAAATAGCCGCACAGAATCGTGATGACCGCAAACAGGAACGTCACCGAGATGATGCGCAGAGCAGGTATACCAAAGGCCAGCATCTCGTCACTGGCAGAGAACAGCCCCAGCAGCTGTGCCGGGAACAGCAGGAACACCGCCGTGCCGCAGAGTGCAAAGACTACGCCCGTGGGAAGCAGCACTTTCCACGCCTGCTTCACTCGGTCGGACTGGCCGCTGCCGTAGTTGAACCCGACCACCGGGATGGCCGCCTGTCCCAGACCATTGACCGGCATCATCAAGAAGTTTTGCAGCTTGTAGTAGATGCCGAAGAACGCCACCGCCGTGGAAGACACACCCAGCAAAATGCTGTTGACCGCAAAGGTCATTACGCTGCCGATGGCCTGCATCACGATGGTCGGCAGACCCACCCGGTAGACGTCGGCCACATCCTGCCACAGAAAGCGATAGCCTTTCAGCCGGACGTGAATGACCGGATTCCTGACCCGGTTGAACCACAATGCCGCCGCTGCTCCGATGAGCTGGCCGATGACGGTTGCAATGGCCGCGCCCCGGATGCCCATGGCCGGACAGCCCAGCAAGCCGAAGATCATGATAGGGTCAAGGATAATATTTACCGCCGCGCCAATGATGAGCGAAACCATGGACAGCACCGTGTCACCCACGGCCTGCAAAAGCCGCTGACCATACGATGCCGAACTGATTCAGAAGCTCGCCGTAGAAAGCGGCTTTGACGAAAGCTACATCAAGGAAGCAGGAGAATATGCCCCCGGTGGCTTCCTCTCCTCTGCCTTGCTTGACCGCAGCTTCGGCCCGACCAACGGCGACTATCTTTGGAAACTGCAATATCAGATCATCCGTGACCTTGCCGAAAAGGAGCCGTGCGTCATTGTTGGCCGCTGCGCCGATTACATTCTCCGCAACCGGACAGACTGCCTGAAAGTCTTTATCCACGCCGATATGAAGTTCCGGGCAGACCGCATCGTGCGCGTTTATGGCGAACGCGAGGAATCCCCGGAGACCCGGCTGAAAGAGAAAGACAAACGCCGTGCCGCTTATTACCGCTTCTATACCGATATGAAGTGGGGCGATGCAGCCAATTATCATATCGCGTTGGACAGCGGTGTGATTGGGATTGAAAAGTGCGCAGAGATTATCGAGAGCCTTGTTTGAATGGTGTCTCCTGATAGAAGCTCTCCGTCAATGAAGAAAAATGCCGCCCGCTTGCGTTCTGTTACGCAGGTGGGCGGCGTTCTTATATAATACAATGTTAATCTTCCAGTCTGCCGTGGTCACAGCCGAGTGAGAGATAATGTTCAATCTCTCCACCCAGCACAAGTTGGGCGTATTCCAGCGGCTTATTGTAGAGTAGCCAATCCAGTTCCGCCCGTTGTGCCGGGGTGTTGCCGTACTCATCCTGAATGGCGATGCAGTCGATGGCAACAGAGGAGCCATCTGCGAACAGGGCTTCTACTCTGTTGGTGTCCATGTTGAAGCAGCAGGAAAGCAGTTTGTTCATAGCAAAGTTTTTCATTAGCTCGGTCTGTTGCTGCTGATAGCCCAAAAGCTGGTTTTCTGCATTGCTGGAAGAGCCGTCCAGATTCTTGTCATGAAATGCAGTCACAAAATCTTCAAGGCTTTGGTTTGTGCTGTCGCTGTACTTTTTATAGATATGTGAAAACGCAAGAGATAGCAGCACACCAACAATACTTGTCAAAAAAGCTGTACTCATGCCACCAAGAAGATGGGTGATACTAACCATAACAGCATCGGTAGTGGATGTGTCAAATCCACCAACACCGAGAACTAAGCCCACAAAGGTTCCTAAAATTCCAAGGCCAGTCATAGTTCCGGGAACCAATTCACAGAATCCGGTGTGTCCCAATTCGTCTAAGAATTCCCCGTTAAAGAAATCTGTAATATCGACAAAGGGAGCTGCAAAGCTGGTGCTTTTTGTTCGCTGATATGCAGTTCGATACTCTTCAAGTTTGGCATTTAATTTATCAGACTGAAATAATTTGTTTTGCTCGCTAGTTGTTCCGTCTAGATATTCCTGCAAATCAATAACAGCCTGGGCATCGGTTTTGATTCTTTTTCCTATTAATGCAAAGTCCTTCTGATATTTTGATAGATTGACAATAATGCCGACGATGGTGCCGAACTTGGGCAGCTTGCTCTCGTCGATATCCTCCTGCTGGGCAATATGTTCCGGGACAGCAATCATGTACTTTTTGCCGCAGATCGAACCCCAGATGGGGCCTGCAACGATCATGGCGAAGATGCCACAGAAGATTCCGATCAGGATGACCCAGCCAAGGTCAACACCCAGCATGGAAGCCACCAGAACAGGGCCGGGCGTGGGAGGAATGAACGCATGGCCAACGGCCAGACCTGCCAGCAGCGGGATCACATAATACAGGACCGAACGGTTGGTGCGCTTTGCCAGCGAAAAAGCCAGCGGAATCAGGATAATAAGGCCAGCATCAAAGAAGACTGGCATTGCAATGACCAGACCGGTGATGCCCAAGGCCCACGCGGCTTTTTCATCGCCGAATTTTCGAACCATCGTCACGGCCAGCGTCTGCGCGCCGCCGGATTCTTCCAAGATTGCGCCGAACATGGAACCAAGACCCACCAGAAGGGCGATGCCTTTTAATGTATTGCCAATGCCTTCGTTTACAGAGCCGATGATGTCAGCCAGCGGCATACCCGCCATCAGGCCAATACCCACGGCACCAATCAGAATGGAGATCATTGCATGAACTTTGAACTTGATGATAAGAACAAGCAACAGGATAAGGCCTGCCACGGCAGCAAATACCAGCCGCGCAGCATCGGGCGTAGCAACAGCAGTCATAAGACGTTCCTCCATTTTTATTTTTGGCTGCACTTTCCTAAGCCGTCCAGCAAAATCACGCTGGACAGTTGATTCTCAAAACAATTTTTTGAATTTTCAGAAGGAATTTTTTACTCCATATAAGCACCCTTCATAGGGCTAACGGCATGCTGAGAATAGAGTTTCAGCAGACCCTTTGTATACTTTGGAGCCTTCGGCTTCCAGTTTGCACGGCGCTGGGCAAGGATAGCTTCCATTTCTTCAGGGGTTTTGGCTTCACCGTTCACTCCGACAATGGCGAGCTTCCGGGCAGGGACATCAATCTGAATCAAGTCGCCCTCTTCTACCAGAGCGATGGGGCCGCCCACTGCCGCTTCCGGGCTGACATGGCCGATGACGGGGCCGCGGCTTGCGCCGGAGAAGCGGCCATCCGTAATAAGGGCCACGCTGGAGGCCAGTTTGGGGTCCGCGCAGATGGCTTCGCCGGTGTAGAACATCTCCGGCATTCCGCTGCCGCGGGGGCCTTCGTAGCGGATAAAGATAGCGTCACCGGGTTTTACCTCACCATGCAGAACGGCAGCGATGCACTCTTCCTCGCTGTCGTAAGGCTTGGCGCGGAGGGTAGCTTGGAACATATTCTTCGGGCAGGCGGTGTGCTTAATAACGCAGCCTTCCGGGGCCAGATTGCCTTTCAGAATGGCAATGCTGCCGTCTGTGCCCTTGGCGTTATTAAAGCTGTGGATAATGTCCTCCCGGCTGACCGGGCGGGCAAAACCAGCGGTCTTTTCGGCCAGAATGGCATCGCAGTGCTGGTAGAAGCCATTTTTCTTCAGTTCTTCCAGATTCTCACCCAATGTTTTTCCGGTGACGGTCATAACATCCAGATGGAGCATGGACTTGATTTCTTCCATCACGCGGGGCACACCGCCTGCATAATAGAAATACTGTGCGGGCCAATCGCCGGAAGGACGGATGTTCAGCAGATAGTGGGCACCCCGGTGCATCCGGTCAAAGGTATCTGCATCGATCTCAATGCCAAATTCGTGGGCAATGGCGGGCAGGTGCATGGTGGCATTGGTGGAACCGGAGATGGCTGCGTGAACCATGATGGCATTTTCAAAGCTTTCCTTGGTCACGATGTCCTTCGCCTTGATGCCCTTCTTCACCAGCTCCATCAGCTGCTTGCCTGCATCGTAAGCAGCCTGTTTCAGTTCGGGAGCGGTGGCGGGCATCAGAGCTGTACCGGGAAGCATCAGTCCCAGTGCTTCGGCCATGATCTGCATGGTGGATGCGGTGCCCATAAAAGAACAGGCACCGCAGCTGGGGCAGGCGTTGTGCTTGTAATAGTCCAACTGGCTGTTGGGGATAACGCCCGTCTTTTCCCATGCGTCGAACTTACCAATCTGTTCCAAAGTCAGCAGTTCGTTGATGGCACAGGCCAGGTCGTTCACCACATATTCTTTCGGCAGGGTGTGCGCTTCCATCACACCACCTGTCACGACAATGGCACTCATCTCTTTCAGGCGGCCAATGCTCATCAGCATAGCCGGGACGGATTTGTCACAGCTGGCGATGAACACGCCGCCGTCATAGACGCTGGCATTGGCCTGTGCTTCCACCAGATTCACGATGGCATCCCGGTGTGCCAGCGAGTAATTAATGCCGTCGTGACCTTGTGCAATGCCGTCGCACATATCCGTTGCAAAGTAGCGAGCCGCTTTGCCTCCGTTTTCGTTGACAGCCTGAACCGCTTCCTTTACGAACTGGTCCAGATGCGCACTGCCGGGATGGCTGTCACCAAAGGTGCTTTCTACCATGATCTGCGGCTTTGCAAGGTCTTCGACCTTCCACCCCATGCCCATCTTCAGCGGGTCATTTTCCGGTGCCAATGTGCGGACTTCCTGCGAACGCAGCTCCATAATTCTTACCTCCAAATGCTCTCTTGCTTTGTCCTTTATCTGTCGGACATCTTATGGCTTTATTGTAATCCGGCAGATGTTTCTTTGCAAGTTGTCACAGATATATCCCACTTTGTGTCTAAAAAATATTGGATACATCTAGCATTTCGTCCAATTCTTTTGGATACTTAGTTAA
>CALDLZ010000096.1 GCA_937915335.1 uncultured Faecalibacterium sp. | reverse complement strand
ATCGCCTTTGAATATATCACCGCCGGCTGCGACGCCATCAAGACCAACACCTTCAGCCTGCCCCGGCTGGCGGCGGCGCGTGCGCCCGGCTGGGAGCAGCTGGCGCAGGCCGGCTGGCAGCTGGCTGTACAGGCCGCAGGGGAGACTGGTGCCTTCGTTTTTGCTGACCTTGGCCCGGCCCCGGATACCGAAGCACTTTCGGCTGGGCAGGTGTACACCGCTGTGGCAAAGCGATTCATTGCACTGGGGGCAAAATGCTTTTTGTTTGAAACGCTGAGCTCCGATGTGGGGATTCTGGATGCCGTGCGGGCCATCAAGGCAGAAGTGACGGATGCCTTTGTGCTGGTATCCTTTGCAGTCCTGCCCGACGGCTACACCCGGGAAGGGATGTACTGCAAAGACCTCGCTGAACGGATGCAGGAAAGCGGCATCGTGGATGCGGTGGGCCTGAACTGCGTGTCGGCACCCGGTGCCATGCGGACGCTGGCAAAGCAGCTGTGTGGTTCGCTGCCCCTGTCGGTCATGCCCAACGCAGGCTATCCCGTGGTCACCCGGACGCAGGTGAGGTATCAGGGCAAGCCGGAATATTTCGCCAAGGAGCTGGGCCGTCTGGCCGCCGAGGGGAAAGTTTCCATTCTGGGCGGCTGCTGCGGCACGACTCCCGCCCATATCGCCGCCCTGCGGGCCGAGCTGGACAGTCTGCCAGTGGTGGAAAAGCCCGCCCCGGCGGCGGAACTTTCCACCGTACGGGAACAGCCGGTGGAAAACGAGGACGCTTTTCTGCGCAAGCTGAACGCAGGGGAGAAGGTCATTGCCATTGAGCTGGATTCCCCCAAGAATGCGGATCTGACCGGTTATCTGGAAGGTGCCGCAAAGTTGCAGGAGGCGGGTGCTGACCTTTTGACCATTGCCGACTGCCCCATTGCCCGGGCCCGGATGGATTCCTCTCTGGTGGCCTGCCGGGTGCACCGGGAGCTGGGTCTGAGTGTCCTGCCCCACATGACCTGCCGGGACCGCAACCTGAACGCCACCAAGGCCCTGCTGCTGGGTCTGTACGCCGAGGGGGTGCGGGAGGTACTGGCCATCACCGGCGACCCCATCCCCACAGCGGAGCGGGACGAGGTGAAAAACGTCTACCAGTTTAACTCCCGCAAGTTGGCCCGGTACATCGTCTCGCTGGCAGGTGAGGGGCGGGAGATGCCCAGCCCCATGACCGTGTTCGGTGCCCTGAACCTGAACGCCCGCAACTTTGATGTGGAACTGCGCCGGGCCAGGGAAAAGCTGGAAAACGGGATGTCGGGCTTCCTGACCCAGCCGGTGCTCTCGGCACAGGCGGTGGAAAACCTGAAAAAGAGCCGGGAAACGCTGGGAGCCGATGTGAAGATTCTGGCGGGCATTATGCCGGTGGTCAGCCAGCGCAACGCCATCTTCATGGAGAACGAGATCAACGGCATCCATGTGGAGGACTGGATCATTGAAAAATTTGCCGGGCTCGACCGGTCCCAGGGTGAGGAGATGGGCCTT
The DNA here is from genome assembly GCA_937915335.1 of uncultured Faecalibacterium sp. GTDB lineage: Bacteria > Bacillota > Clostridia > Oscillospirales > Ruminococcaceae > Faecalibacterium. The sequence goes on along the minus strand of CALDLZ010000096.1, from coordinate 2,830 downwards.
GCCATCTCGCTGGACATGGCCCGCGCGGCCCTGCCCTACGCCGACGGCTTCTATCTGATGACCCCGTTCAACCGGGTGGCACTGATGGAGCGGCTGATTGGCAGATTGAAGCAGGAAGTTCTCTGAACATATTGACAAAATGCCAAAAAAACGCTATATTCTTTGTATAAATGCAACGAGAAAGAGTGTGCGCGGTCAGCCGCCTTGCAGAGAGCCGGGGGCAGGTGAGAGCCCGGCAGGCAGGAGCCGCGCGCTGTCGCTTTTGAGCAGGGGCGGTGAAGCCAGTAGCCGTCCTCGGGGCTGCTCCACGTTACAGGAGCATCAAGGGGCACGGGCCGTGTTTGCGGCTGTGCAATTTGGGTGGTACCGCGGTATGTAAGCTTACAGCCGTCCCATGGAACGTTCCGTGGGACGGCTTTTTTCGTCCCACTCATCACATTTTTGGGAGGATACAATGAAAGAACTCGCAAAACAGTACGATCCCAGCCAGGTGGAAGACCGCATCTACCAGTTCTGGCTGGATGGCGGCTACTTCCACACGGAAGCGGACCCCGACAAGAAGCCCTACACCATCGTCATGCCCCCTCCGAATGTTACCGGCCAGCTCCACATGGGTCATGCGCTGGATAACACCATGCAGGATGTGCTGATCCGCACCAAGCGAATGCAGGGGTACGCCGCCCTCTGGGTGCCCGGCACTGACCACGCGTCCATCGCCACCGAGGCCAAGGTCGTGGAGGCCATGCGTGCCGAGGGCCTGACCAAGGAGATGGTGGGCCGTGAGGGCTTTTTGAAGCGTGCCTGGGACTGGAAGACCAAGTACGGCAACCGTATCGTCAGCCAGCTGAAGAAGCTGGGCACCAGCTGCGATTGGCAGCGGGAGCGCTTTACCATGGACGAGGGCTGCTCCGATGCTGTCAAGGAAGTGTTCGTGCGCCTGTACGACAAGGGTCTGATCTACCGCGGCAACCGCATGGTCAACTGGTGCCCCCACTGCAACACCTCCATCTCTGATGCCGAGGTGGAGTACGAGGAAAAGGATGGCAACTTCTGGCACCTGCTCTACCCGGTCAAGGAGACCGGCGAGATGCTGGAGCTGGCAACCACCCGTCCCGAGACCATGCTGGGCGATACCGCTGTTGCCATCAACGGCGAGGATCCCCGCTATGCCCATCTGCACGGCTGCCATGTCATCCTGCCCTTGCTGAATAAGGAAATCCCCATCGTCTGCGACGAGCATGCCGATATGACCAAGGGCACCGGTGTCGTCAAGATCACCCCCGCCCATGACCCCAACGACTTTGAGGTGGGCCTGCGCCATGATCTGCCCATCGTTCGTGTGTTCACCTACGACGGCCACATGACCGGCGCTGCCGATAAGGCTGCTGCGGATGCCCTGTTTGCTGTCTGCAAGAACACCGTCAACGAGCCCCAGGTGCTGGATTGCGGCAAATACGCCGGCATGACCACCCTCGAGGCCCGCAAGGCAATCCTGGCTGACCTGAAGGAGGGCGGTTTCCTGAAGGAGATCGAGCCCCTGAAGCATGAGGTGGGCACCTGCTACCGCTGCCACTCCACCATCGAGCCCATGGTCTCCAAGCAGTGGTTCGTCAAGATGGAGCCGCTGGCAAAGCCCGCCATCGAGAGCGTGGAGAAGGGTGAGATCAAGTTCGTGCCCGAGCGCTTTACCAAGAACTATATCAACTGGATGAAGGGCACCCGTGACTGGTGCATCAGCCGTCAGCTGTGGTGGGGCCACCAGATCCCGGCCTACTACTGCGATGACTGCGGCGAGACCGTGGTCGCCAAAGAGATGCCCTGCACCTGCCCCAAGTGCGGCGGCAGCCACTTTACCCAGGATCCCGATACCCTGGACACTTGGTTCTCTTCCGCTCTGTGGCCCTTCAGCACCCTGGGCTGGCCCAATGAGGACAGCGCTGACTTCAAGTATTTCTACCCCACCAACACCCTGGTCACCGGTTATGACATCATCGGCTTCTGGGTCAGCCGCATGATCTTCTCCGGCCTAGCCTACACCGGCAAAGCACCCTTCGACACGGTCTGCATCCACGGTATCGTCCGCGACAGCCAGGGCCGCAAGATGTCCAAGAGCCTGGGCAACGGCATCGACCCGCTGGAGGTCATTGCCAAGTACGGCGCTGATGCTCTGCGCTTCATGCTGCTGGACGGCTCCACCCCCGGCAACGATATGCGGTACAGCGAGAAGAAGGTGGAGGCTGCCCGCAACTTTGCAAACAAGCTGTGGAACGCTACCCGCTTTGTGCTGATGAACCTGCCCGAGGACTTCCAGCCCGGTCTGCCCGAGGAGAGCAAGCTGGACATGAGCGATAAGTGGGTGCTGACTAAGCTGAATCAGGTGGCTGGTGCCATGTCTGACAACCTCGACCACTACGAGATGGGTCTGGCCGCTGCCAAGATCAACAGCTTTATCTGGGATGTCTACTGTGACTGGTTCATCGAGATCGCAAAGCCCCGCCTGAACTCCGGCGATGCCGAGCAGGCTGACACCGCCCGCCGTGTGCTGGTGTATGTGCTGGATAAAGCCCTTAAGCTGCTGCATCCCTTCATGCCCTTCATCACCGAGGAGTTGTATCAGGCTCTGCCCGGCTCTGCCGAGACCATTATGACCCAGAGCTGGCCTACCTTCGACGAGGCCCACAACTGGACCGAGGAAGAAGAAGCCTTTGAGAAGGTCATGGACTATATCAAGGCCGTGCGTACCATGCGTACCGAGATGAATGTCCATCCCGCCAAAAAGACCAGCATGATCATCGAGACCGCCGACCCGGCTCCCTTCCAGAACGCACAG
>CALDLZ010000095.1 GCA_937915335.1 uncultured Faecalibacterium sp. | reverse complement strand
GCCAGGTCACTTATGCCGCCGACATCACCAAGGACGGCGAGACCGTCACCGTCAAGCGTATGCTGGAGGACGGCTACATGACCATCAAGGTCCAGACTCCCTGCCTGATCACCTGCATCAAGGAGCTGAACGAGCCCCGCTACATGAATGTGCCCGACATTTTCACCTGCTATGATAAGCCGATGGAAGTGTTCGATTACAACACCCTGAAGGACGATCCGCTGATCGAGGTCGATACCATCGGTCTGAAGGGTTCTCCGACGAACGTCTTCAAGTCCTTCACTCCTCCGCAGAAGGGCGCAGGCACCATGCTGACTGGCGACGACACCGCCGCACAGCTGGCAGGTATCCTGGCCAAGAAGCACCTGATCTGATGAAAGGAGCATAGGATTACAATGGCTGATTTTAACGAGTACAAGGGTGTCTGGGTCTTTTGTGAGCAGCGCCAGGGCAAACTGATGCCCACCGATTTCGAGCTGGTCAGCGAGGCCCGCAAGCTGGCTGACGAGCTGAACTGCGAAGTCACCGGCCTGCTGCTGGGCGATAACGTGGACGGCATTGCCAAGGAACTGGGCGGCTATGGCGCTGATAAGGTCATGGTTTGCGACAGCCCTCTGCTGAAGGATTACACCACTGACGCATATGCCAAGGTCGTCTGCGACATGGTCAACGAGTACAAGCCCGAGGTCCTGCTGATCGGTGCCACCAACATTGGCCGCGATCTGGGTCCCCGCTGTGCGGCTCGTCTGCACACCGGCCTGACCGCTGATGCTACCCACCTGGATATCGACACGGCAAAGTATGTCGAGTTCCTGAAGGAGAGCTCCACCATCGATCTGTCCAAGCAGAAGTTCGATTACGAGGATCGCAACCTGAAGATGACCCGTCCCGCATTCGGCGGCCATCTGATGGCGACCATCATCTGCCCCCGTTTCCGTCCTCAGATGTCCACTGTCCGTCCCGGCGTTATGAAGAAGGCTCCCTTCGATCAGGCCAAAGCTGATGCCTGCCAGATCGTGAAGCCCGCCTTCGAGCTGACCGCTGCCGACATCAAGACTGAGGTTCTGAGCGTCGAGAAGGCTGCCGAGAAACTGGTCGATCTGATCGGTGCCGATGTGATCGTCTCCGTTGGCCGTGGCATCAGCAAGGATGTCAACAAGGGCATCGAGCTGGCAGAGCAGCTGGCTGCTGCTCTGGGCGGCGGCGTTGTGGGTGCATCCCGTGCTGTCACCGATGCAGGCTGGATGAGTGCTGATCACCAGGTTGGTCAGACCGGTAAGACCGTCCATCCCAAGATCTATGTTGCTCTGGGTATTTCCGGTGCGATCCAGCACACCGCTGGTATGCAGGATTCCGAGTGCATCATCGCTATCAATAAGAATGAGAGCGCTCCCATCTTCGGTGTTGCTGATTACGGCATTGTGGGTGACCTGTTCAAGGTCGTGCCCGAGCTGATCAAGCAGATCGAGGCTGCAAAGGCTGCTGAATAAGCATCTTCTTCAAGATCCCTGATTGTGATAAGCCGCTGTACAGTGTCAAAGCTGTGCAGCGGCTTTTTGTATGCGTTCTATCCGTCCGAATCAGAACATAAAATGCACCAAGAGCGGACAGGAAAGGAGCGTATCCATGGAATTGAAGGTGTTTCGGGATGCTTTGCCGGCGGCGGGGACAAACTGTACCCTCAAGGCAGAGCTGCCTTTGGAGACGGAGATCCTGATCTCCGATTATCTGCCCCCGGTGTTCAAGCTGGTCAAATGCTTTGCTAAGCCGGTGGTACTGCAAAAGCGGCTGCAGCCCGGCAAACTGCAATTGGAGGGCTATCTGCGCTGTGTGGTTTACTATCAGGGCGAGGATGGTGCAGGTCTGTGCCAGACCGAGCAGAAACTCCCTTTTACCAAGCTGCTGGATCTGCCGGAGTTTGTTTTTACCGCATGGGCTGTGCAGGTAGAGGGACAGACCGAATATCTGAACTGCCGCAGCGTCAACCCGCACCGCATCGAGGTACGGGGAGCTTACGGGCTGGTGGTCTCGGTGCACACCCAGATCAAAACGGATGTTATTACGGCGCTGTCAGATGGAGGCATCGAACAGAAGCTCGTCACCCTTTCCGGGGTGCGGCGGGCCGCTGTACTGGAAAAGCTGGTCACAGTGGAGGGGGACATTGCCTTTTCCTCACCGCCCGCCGCTATTCTGGATATCAGCGGCAATTCCTCTGTCGGAGACCTCAAGCTCCTCAACGGGAAAGCCGTTGCCAAGGGCGAGCTGATCGTCTCCTGCGCCTGGCGCGCCGAGGGCGACCCGACATTGCAGAGCCTGAGCGTGACCCTGCCGTTCAATCAAGTGTTGGATGTGGACGGTCTGAGTGAGGATTGCCGCTGTCTCTGCGTGGCCGAACCGGTGGGGTTTACAGTCGCAGAGGGAGAAGGGGAGGAGCCCAGTCGCCTGACAACCACGATGATGCTTCGCCTGCGGGCATGGCGGCCTTACCAATTACAGTGTGTGGCGGATGCCTTCTCGACCCAGTTTGAGACTGAACCGACACCGCAGACCTTGCAGACCGAAACACTGGCCGGAACGCTGGATGCCACAACGACCTTGACGGGTTCCGGGCCTTTGCCGGATGCCGGTGCAAAAATCCTGGCCTGCTTTGCGGCTTTTGGCCCGGCCCTGCTGGCTTACAAAGAAAGAAAATGGAACCTGACCAGCCGGGTTATGGTGACCGCCTTTGGCGAAAACAGCCTTGCAGAGCTGGAAAGTTACGAGAAAGTATTGGAACTCACCCTTCCTCTGGAACTGACTGCCCCAGCGGATGCCGACCTCTACCCGGAATGTTGGCTCAGTGCCGATGATCTGCGCTGTGTCTGTGCCAACGGCACTTTGGAAGTGACCCTTTCCGTCAAGGCGGAGGGAGCTATCTTACAGCGAAGTGAAAGCACCTGTGTGGGGTCCATCACGCTGGGCGAGCCGCTGACCCCCGCCGACCCGGAGATCAGTCTGCGTATCTACTACGCACAGGCAGGGGAGGAGCTGTTTGCCATTGCCCGGCGCTTCCATGTCTCGCCAGGACAGATGCTGGCGGCCAACGATCTTGCCGAGGGAACTGCCGTGATAGAAATGGCACAACGGCTTCTTGTGCCGGGCACCGGTGGCTGAAGCGGATGACTCTGTGTTTCATGCGTGGACAGTCTGCACTTTTAAGTATGACTTATGAACAGAAAATGAACAAAAAGAGCGGAATCCCTCTCCCAATTCGACAAAGGCTCTGTTATAATTACTCCTGTCGCATAAAAAGCCTTTGTAGATAAAGGAGAAGTTATGATCAAAAATATCGAGTTGGAGAAGGCGGCATATCAGTTTGATGCTAAAATGCCTCTTCGCCAGGCCATCCCGCTGGGCTTGCAGCATGTGTTTGCCATGTTCGTGGGCAACCTGACCCCGCTTCTTATCATCACCAGTGCCTGCGGCCTTGCGGGCGGTGAGTTTGCCGACCTGCAGGTCAGTCTGCTGCAGAACGCTATGTTCGTGGCCGGTGTGGTCACCCTGGTGCAGCTGTTCTCCATCGGCCCTGTGGGCGGTCAGGTTCCCATCATCATGGGCACCAGCTCCGGTTTCCTGGGTGTGTTCAACAGCGTGGCCGCTTCCATGGGCGGTGGTGTGCTGGCATACGGTGCCATCATGGGTGCGTCCATTCTGGGCGGTCTGTTTGAGACGGTACTGGGCTTTTTTCTCAAGCCCCTGCGCAAGTTCTTCCCCTCGGTGGTCACCGGTACGGTCGTGCTGTCCATCGGTCTGTCCCTGATCTCTGTTGGCATCAATTCCTTCGGCGGCGGCAATGCGGCCAAGGATTTCGGCTCTATGGAGAACCTGCTGCTGGCCGTGTTCGTGCTGGTGGTCATCCTGTTCTTCAAGCACTGGACCAAGGGCTTTTTGAGCTCCTCCTCCATCCTTATCGGCATCGTGGCCGGTTACATTGCAGCCTTTATCATGGGCTTTGTTCTGCCCACCACCGGTGTTACCGCCGACGGTGTGGAGTTCACCAAGGCATGGGTGCTGAACTGGGATAAGGTGGCACAGGCCAGCTGGTTTGCCATCCCCAAGCTGGTGCCCGTCAAGATCGTCTTTGACATGCGCGCCATCTTGCCCGTGCTGATCATGTTCATTGTCACGGCTGTTGAGACTGTGGGCGATATCTCCGGCGTTATGGAGGGCGGCATGGGCCGTGAGGCTACCGATAAGGAACTGTCCGGTGGTGTCATCTGCGACGGTCTGGGCTCTTCCTTTGCCGCCTGCTTCGGTGTTCTGCCCAATACCTCGTTCAGCCAGAACGTTGGCCTGGTCGCTATGACCAAAGTCGTCAACCGCGGCGCACTGGCCACCGGTGCCATCTTTCTGATCCTTTGCGGCCTGATCCCCAAGCTGGGTGCACTGGTCTCCATTATGCCCCAGGCTGTTCTGGGCGGTGCCGCTGTGATGATGTTCTCCTCCATTGTGGTGTCCGGTATCCAGCTCATTACCAAGGAGAAGATGACCCCGCGCACCCTGACCATTGTCTCCGTGGCTCTGGGCGTGGGTTATGGCATGGGTGCAAACTCCAGCATTCTGGCAAACACTCCCCAGCTGTTCCAGCTGATCTGCGGCGAGAGCGGCATCGTGCCCGCTGCATTCGTGGCCATCGTGCTGAACGTCTTACTGCCGAAGGATGACAAGGCTGAGTAATTCGGCCAAGGCTTCCGGCGTATCCGCATCCAGCAGTTCTTCGCGCCGCTGGGTGTAAACAAGGTGTACCTGCTCAGGGTGAGCCCTGAGCACAACACTGCCGCCCTTTCCTTCGGGCAGGGTGCGCAGGGCGGGAAAATACCCGCATCCAAACAGAACGGGACTTCCGACAATGGGTTCCGGGTCATTCATGGCCCGGTATCCCAGCCGGAAGATCGCCCGCTCTGTTTCTTTTTGTGTCCGGGTAAAAGCGGCGATCAGTGCTTCCAGTGTCTTTCGCTGCAAGAGTGGCTGATCCCCCGGCAGGAAGATGCAGCCCGCCAGCTCCGGGCACTGCTCCAGCAGTGCTTCCAGCCCCAGCCGTACGGTATCGTTCCGTCCCGGCAGGCCGTGGAGCAGGCAGGGCACGCCCTGCGCATCGCACAGGGCCTTTACCTCGGCTGAACGTGTCACCACCACCCGGGCGGCGAGAGCCGGTGTACTTGTCATCTCCAGCGCCCGGCAGAGCAGGGGATGCCCCCCGAAATCCGCCAGCAGCTTGTTGGAGCCAAACCTTTTCGCCAGCCCAGAAGCCATGATGACGCACCCTACCGGAAAATTTCGATTTTCCATATTTGAACACCTCGCACAAAACCTTTGCCCCATTTCAAGAGGCTCTTTTAATAGCATTATACGGAATTTTGTGATAAAATAAAAGAAGCAATCGATAAAAGAGAGGTACTGCGTATGATGACGATCCGGGAATACAAACGGGCCGAAAGCCTTGAGGAAGCCTGGCAGCTCAACCAGAAGCGAAACAATCGGGTCATCGGCGGCATGATCTGGCTCAAGATGGAGAACATCAATGTGGGCACTGCCATCGATCTGTCTGGTCTGGGGCTGGACACCATCGAAGAGACGGACGAAAGTTTTTCCATCGGGGCCATGGTGCCCCTGCGCAAGCTTGAGCTTCACGAAGGGCTCAACGCCTATACAGATGGTGCCGTGCGGGAATCGGTGCGGCATATCGTGGGCGTGCAGTTGCGCAACCTTGCCACCGTGGGTGGAAGTATTTACAGTCGCTTCGGCTTCTCTGATGTCCTGACCATGTTCCTGGCCCTGAATGCTTCGGTGGAGCTCTACAAGGGCGGCGTTGTGCCGCTTTCCGAGTATGCCCAGCGTCCCTATGATCGGGACATCCTGGTACGGGTCGTCGTGCCCAAAGAGAACGCAGCGTTCTGCTATCAGTCGGTGCGCAACAGTCAGACAGATTTCCCGGTGCTGACCTGTGCCGCTGCCAAGACTGCCGCCGGCTGCCGGATCGCCATTGGTGCCCGGCCCGGCAAGGCAGTGCTCTATACCTTACAGCCCAATGCCGCTGAAACGCCGGAGCTGACTGCCGCCCGCTTTGCCGCTGAGGTACGGGCCAGCATCAAGACCGAGAGCAATATGCGCGGCAGTGCGGAATACCGCAATCATCTGGCCGGTGTACTGACGAAGCGCGCTGTCCTGAAGCTGGAAGGGGAAAGGTGAGATAAAATGCAGGTACATATTACACTGAACGGGACAAAGGTCACGGCGGAAGCCGCACCGGACACCCTGCTCATTGATTTTGTCCGTGCTCAGGGTTGTTACAGTGTCAAGCGCGGCTGTGAGACCTCCAACTGCGGTCTGTGCACCGTCTTTCTGGATGATGTACCGGTGCTGTCCTGCTCTGTACTGGCGGCCCGTGCTGATGGCCACAAGGTGACCACGCTGGAGGGCTTGCAGGAGGAGGCCGCTGAGTTCGGCGCGTTCATTGCCGACCAGGGTGCGGAACAGTGTGGCTTCTGTAACCCGGGCTTTATTATGAACGCTCTCGCCCTCTTCCGGGAAAAGAAATCCCCCACCGAAGACGAGATCAAGGAATATCTCGCAGGCAACCTCTGCCGCTGTTCCGGTTATGAGGGGCAGCTGCGGGGCATCCAGAACTTCCTCGCCTGGAAAAAAGCAAAACAGGAGGGCGCCGAATGAAAACCGTCAGCAAAGCATTTCGCAAAAAGGATGCCATGCAGCTTGTCACCGGCAAGCCGGTCTACATGGATGATTTGGCCCCGACCGACTGCCTGATCGTCAAGCTTTACCGCTCGCCCCATGCCAATGCCATTGTGGAGAGCATCAACACTACTGTTGCCAAAAAGGTGCCGGGCATTGAGGCCATCTTCACATGGGAGGACGTAGACCAGAATGGCCGCCGTTACACCCAGGCCGGCCAGACCTACCCCGAGGCAAGTCCCTACGACCGTCTGGTCATTGACCGCCATGTCCGCTTTGTAGGGGATGTGGTCGCCATCGTAGTGGGCAAGGATGAGAAGTGCGTTGATAAGGCCATGAAGCTCATCAAGGTACAGTATCAGGTATTGGAGCCGGTGCTGGATTTCCACACCGCCAAGGATAACCCCATTCTCGTCCATCCGGAGGACAACTGGGAGAGCCTGTGCCCCGTGGGTGCCGACAACAAGCGCAACCTCTGCGCCCATGACGAGTGTGGCGATGGCGATATTGATGCCGTGCTGGCAAAGTGCGATGTGGTCATTGACCATGTCTACCACACCAAGGCTTGTCAGCAGGCCATGATGGAGACCTTCCGTACCTGCTGCTGGATGGATCTGTACGGGCGGCTGAACATCCTTAGTTCCACCCAGATCGTGTTCCACACCCGCCGCAATGTGGCAAACGCCCTGCATATTCCAAAATCCATGATCCGTGTCATCAAGCCCCGCATCGGCGGCGGCTTTGGTGCCAAGCAGACCAACGTGTGCGAAGTGTACCCGGCCTTTGTGACATGGATGACCAAGAAACCCTGCAAGCTCATCTTCAGCCGGGTGGAGAGCCAGACCGCTTCCTCTCCCCGCCACGAGATGGAAATGCACGTCCGTCTGGGTGCCACAAAAGACGGTATCGTGAAGGGCATCGATCTCTATACCCTGTCCAATACCGGCGCCTACGGCGAGCACGGTCCCACCACCGTGGGCCTGTCGGGTCACAAATCCATCCCGCTGTATGGCAAGGCCGAGGCATTCCGCTTTGTCAGCGATGTGGTCTACACGAACCACATGTCTGCCGGTGCCTACCGCGGTTATGGCGCGACGCAGGGCCTGTTTGCTGTGGAATCCGCCGTCAACGAGCTGGCCGCCAAGCTCCACATGGATCCCTTCAAGATTCGGGAAATGAACATCGTCAGGGAAGGCGACGTGATGCCTGCCTATTACGGTGCGGTGAATACAAGCTGCGCGCTGGATCGCTGCCTGAAAAAAGTCCATGAGATGATCGATTGGGACAACAAGTATCCTGTCCGTGACCTGGGCAATGGCAAGGTGCGTGCCGTGGGCATGGGTATGGCCATGCAGGGTTCCGGCATCTCCGTCAAACTCGCAGTAGAG
>CALDLZ010000094.1 GCA_937915335.1 uncultured Faecalibacterium sp. | reverse complement strand
TCTGGCCGCTGGGAATACTGTGCCGACAAGCTTTCCAGCCCCTCCATGATAGGAGCCAGTTTGTTCAGTTTCTGGCTCTGCTTCTGATAGGTCAGCTCTGCTTTCTGCACTCGCTGTTCAGCAGCCTCTGCGGCTGTCTGCGCCGTTTCCAGCTGCTCCTGCATCTCGGTCAGGTCGGTCTGGCACTCCTGCTTGGCGGCTTCCAGTGCAGCCACCTCTTTGCCGCGCTCCTGCTTCTTGAAGTCCAGAACAGACAGGTGCTCTTCGTGGGTGCCTTTCTGCTCCCACTCAATGCCGTGCCGCTCCATCACTGCGGCAAGCTGCGCTTTCTCGGCGTTTATCCACTGGTTCAGCTCAGATTCCCGCTTGGAGCCACCAGCAAAGCCCAACGCTTTCAGAGCCTGTTTCAAGGATACCTTAGTGTCCAATCCTTTGCCCTTCCACCCGGATACATACGGCACGAAGTCGATGTGCAGATGGGGCGTGGCCTCGTCCATGTGGAGGAATGCTCCGAACACCCGTAGTGTCGGGTTACGCTCTTGGAACCCCTGCATATACTCGTCCAGCAGCTCTTTTGCCAGTGCGCCGTTCTCGGTCTGGGCACCCATATCATCCTTGTTGCCAATCTGGACGATCAGCTCATGGAAGAGCTTTTCCTGCTTGCCTGTCCGCAGGTGCTCGTAGTAGTCGGCGATGCAGCGGTCTTTCCGCTTCTGCTTGGCGTTGTAGCGGCTCACCGCTTCGTCAAACAGTTCGTGGTACACATTCTGAATCGGCTCATCCCGGTACACAACATTCAGGCTGCTGCGCTCCGGGTCTACGTTTTCAGCGGTGAAACTTCTCCGGTTATGGTTGAGGGAGCCGGGACCCCGCATTGCTGAAATGGTTCTTTTCAATCGCACGTCCTTTCTCTGTGGAAGTAACTGGTGCCGGACACGGCACAGGCTTTGTTACTTTCGTCGAAAGTAACGCAAAAGCACTTTTGACAGACGTTCCGTCCATCAAAAGATGCCTTTGCGCCCTGCCGGGGGCTTCCGTCTGCGGACAGGGTTTGCTGCACCTCGCCGCTGCCCTGTCCAACACCACCTTCCTGCCTAATTGCTTCTCACAGGAGCGTGACACGCTCCTGTCCTCTGCCAATAGAGGGAATCACCAGCGGAAGCTCTCCGGCACACCTCGCCTGTCCAGATACTCCTGTCGAGCCTGCTCCCGCTGTTCCTCGGTGGGTGCTGTCTTGTACTGGGCATACAGCTCATGCCGCAGCATTGCGTCCAGTTTTTGCTCCAAACCCTGCTCAATGACCTCTTCATACTCATTTTCGCCGCTCAAATGATATTTCAGCAAAGCAACGAAAAGTTCCTGCGAAATCTGCACTTTTTTCATCATTATCACCATTCCGTGTCGGTTGTGTCGATTGTGACGGTATTTTTGCTACTATGTAAAATACCGTCACAACCGTCACGAATCGTCACGCGCCAGAATTTTCCAGCGTTAATTTGACCACTCTGCCCTCATGGGTGCGCCTGCTTTCGTACCGGATTCCATAGTCGTTGTAAAGCCTGTCAGCACTCACGTTCAACTTCCGTGTCAGGATGTTCGCCTGTATGCTCACACCCGACAGACGTTCCAGCAGCTCCGTGGGCGTTCCGCTCCACTCCGGCTGCTCCGGGGTGAGCACCTTTGCCACCGCTTCCAGAAGCGGGTCAGGTGGCAGCTTCCAGAGTTCCGTTTCGGCTCCTTGGAACTCCCACACGCAGCGTTCCCGGTTGAACTCCAACGTCAACTCTTGGTCTGGCTGGTCACGTCCTACAATGTCCAGCAGGGCAGTGTTGTCTGTGCGCCGCTTCTTCTGCATGATGAACGCTCCATCCGCTGCACCCAACAGGCCGTTGGTGCCGGAGATCATGTCAAAGCTGTCCTCGGCTTCCATCTTCCGGGTATGGTGAACCACCAGCAAGCAGATGCCGTACCTGTCGCTGAATGCTTTCAGCTTGGTCACAATTTCGTAATCGCTGGCGTAGCTGTATCGGTCACCGCCGATTTCCCGCACCTTCTGCAAGGTATCGATGATGATGAGCCGCACATCCGGGTGCTCCCGGATGAAGCCCTCCAACTGCTGGTCAAGCCCTTCACTCACAGACTTGGCCTGTGTTGCAAAGTAGAGGTTGCTGGTTTCTTCCACCCCGAACATCCGGGAAAGCCGCCGCTGCAACCGGGCGTAATCGTCCTCCAATGCCAGATAGAGGACTGTTCCCTGATGCACCTCGTACTCCCACAGCGGAAGTCCCATTGCTACATGGTAGGCAAGCTGTCCCATGAAGAAGGACTTACCCACCTTGGGCGCACCTACGAAGAGGTAGGTGCCGCTGTACAGCAGGTCGTTCACGATGGGCTTCCGAGGTGGATAAACTGTGTCGTACAGTTCGGTCATTGATACCGTGTTCAGCCCGAAATTGTTTGACTTTTTCGCGGCTTGCAGATTGATTTGCTTGTCCAAATTTGTTATAATGTTGGTGGTAATTTTATCAGACGACTGTACCGCATCTGCGCCAACAGATGCACCCGGTACGGTCGTTTTTCTATTGTCCGTCATTCGCATTCCTCCTTGAGTCCATTCAACGTCAGAGCCACCATTTGCAGGGTTTCCAGCAAGTCCGGTGGGACTTCTTCATCCACTGCCAGCCGCTGCAATTCCTGATAGATCAGCTCCAT
>CALDLZ010000093.1 GCA_937915335.1 uncultured Faecalibacterium sp. | reverse complement strand
TTCGATCACCCCGCCAATGGGCTTGCGCTTCACCTTTTTCAGCTGATCCGGCAGCTTCTTGGGGTGGCGGATCCGCTTTTTGCACAGCTCCATCTCCATCCGTGCCACGCCGCCGGGCTTGTACACCCCGCCCCGCTTGCGGTAGCACTCGTGTATCGTGCCCTCGCTGCCAAACAACCCCTTGTCCTTCAGCTCCGCCGCCGTGCCCTTGCCCAGCAAGGTGCCGTCCGTGCCGTAGCAGCTGTATATACGCACCATCCGGGTCTCGGCCTGCTCGTCCTCGCGCAGCCCCTCCGAAAGTGCCCGCTCCACCCGGGCATCCTTGGTGCTCATCCGCTCCATCTTCCACCGGTACTGCTCCCGGTGTGGGTTCTTGCATTTTTCAAAATTGTTCCAGCAGCTGCTCAATTTGTTCACATCGGCAAAATAGCCATGCTCTACCAGCTCCACGCTGGTGCCCTTGGCCACTACCTCGCCGCTGTCCCAGTCCTTCAGGGTATATACCCATCTGCATCCATTCTGCATCTCACATTCTCCTTTTCTGCCATTGGTCTCTGTCAGAGGCTTCCCCTTGAGGGGAAGCTGTCTGCGAAGCAGACTGATGAGGTGAGCCCTCCGTCCGATGCCGGCATGTTAATGCAAGCTTCCACCCTTCGCTGCACTTCCGCTTCCGAGAGTGGCAGCACACAGGGAACCCGCATCCGGCTCACTTCCTGCCGCACGGCCTGCAGTTCCAGCTGGCGCACTGTCGCTGCTGCTTCCTGCCGCTGCCGGATCAGAACAGATTCTTCCGGCACATCCTCCACCTGAACATCCGTTTTGTAGGCTTCCCGGGCACAGCGGCACAGCATTTCCATTGCCACGTCCACACCGTCCTGCTCCACCCATTCGTTCAGCTGGCCGAAATTCGCCAGCGTTTCCTGCCGCAGCTTTTCCAGCCGCTGGGTGCCAAAGCCCAGAATCTGGGCACAGGCGGCGGCGTATCCCCGCCATTCCAGCGTGGCGGCCTTGTCGATCGCCATTTTCAGCTGCACTTCCCGCCGCTTGCGGGGCACGCCCTTCAGCATCGGGATTCGGAATACGCTGATTACTCCCTCCGGCAGCAGCCCAACCAGCCACTTTTCGGCCTCGTTCAACTGGGCCTGCCGGTTCTTCGCAGGAATCGCCATCCGCCGCATCAGTTCCTCGTTGATCTCATCTTTCCGCCAGGTCACCTTGTCCAGCCGGTCTTTGCCCACACCAAATACATCATGCAGTGCAATGGTCATGCAGGCATGGGTGAAATCAATCGCATTCTGCTGTGCCAGATCGATCTGATTTTCCAGCGCCATCTTTTTCACATTGTTTTTCATAGCTTCTCCGTTCCACAAACTCCCCGCACGCCCGGTTCCTGCCCGAGCAGATCAGGCACTCCGGGCGCATAATTTCAAACACATGTACGCACTGGGTCTTGTCCATGCTGTTTACTCTTCCAGCGCTTCCACATGGTAAGCCTGGAATATCTCAAACTCCGGGTAATGCTGCATCGCCATGGTCACGGCCAGGTCTTTGGCCTTCTTCACGTCAGCGGCCCGCACCACATAGGCCAGGTTCACGATCAGGTCGCCTTCTTCGCACCGGACATGTACACGGTATCTCATGCGCTCCTCCGGTTCTGCCGGTATTCCGGCTCCTCCGTGCGGGCGTGGCTGCGGTCGATCCGGCGGCGGGCCGGGTGCTGCTCCCTGTCCTGGGCCGCGAAACCCAGCCGCAGAAACAGCACTGCCGCCAGCACCAGGCACAGGGCTGCAACGAATTGTCCATCCGAAATCGTGCCGCCCAGCTGGGCACCGCCCTCAATCCCCAGGCTGTACAGCAGTCCCATAAGGCCGCTTGCAGCGGCCAGCCAGTACCATACTTTCGATTTGATCCTCATTGCCTTTTCTCCTCCACTGTGTTAAACTTCTGGTGATGGGTAGTCAAAAACCATCACCCTGGTTGGCTCGTCGGTGTTCCAGCACCGGCGGGCCTTTTTGCGTTCGGCCCCGTCAGGGTCTCAAAGGGGCGTACAACCTCGTAACCGCGCCGGTGCATATACTCAATGAAACCGGTCACATAAATGGTGGCCTGCCGCTTTTTGGTGCCTTCCCGGGGGATCACCCAGCCCTCATACTCGCCCCGCTGCACGTTGTTCCAGAACTTGTTCGGGCTCATGGGTTCCCGGTTTGCCCGGAACGCCTCACAGCATTTCGTTACCGTCATCGTCATCCGTTCCATTGCTTTTCCCTCACAGCCACTCGGCACAGATGGTGTCCGCCACGGACTTTGCAAAGCCGATCAGCTCATCGCCCCGGCTTGCAGCCACAATGGCCGGGCCCACCAGCGGCCGTTTCCCGTTCTGAATTTCTGCTGCGGCGGCCATCTCGCAGGCCCGCTGGTTCATCAGCGGGCGCTCCCGCAAAAGACCTTCCTCGTTCACCAGCAGCAGGATGCCGTTCACGTCCTGTTCCCGGGCCCACTCCGGTTTCAGCCGGGTGGTTACCGGCTCGATCGGCCCGCCAACCAGCCCCCGCAGCGTTTCCAGCTTCATGCTGTCGCCGTCGTCGCACTTCATGGTAAACGCCCGGTTCCTCGCCGGGATCACGATCATATAACGTTCCATCGTTTTCTCCTTTCACGTCTTGTTCGGTTCTCCCTCCGGTGGTACAATCCAACCAGAAAGGATTGGTTCATACTCAGATCACTGCGATGCACGCCATGCAAGAAGAACTAAGTACCACGATGCGTTCAAAAGCGCCACAATAACAGAGCCCACTTCCATGAATATTCCGATTTTTCTCATTCGTGTCTTTCCCTTGATGAATCCTCTTGTAAAAAGGAAACGGCCAATCTGCATGCACTCAATTCTTGCAGCAGCACTCCATCTGATGCAGAAGTTGACAAAATAGCCGATACAAGATTGGATGTTGTGTTGGCAATGCAGCATGATCTGGAATCATTCAAATAATCCTGTCTGCGCCAGAATCGTGAGCGTCCCAATCACACTCATAACCAGTGCGTAACATGGATACCACGGCATGATCTCTGGTGTATACTTAGATGCCACATAAACGCTGATAGCTGCACCGATCCAGATCACCGCAATATAAATCCACGCCATCTTCCTCACCCCCTTTCCTGCTCCCCCGGCTCCCCGCCGGGACTTTTTCATGCGCTCTTCTTCGGGTCGGTGGGGCAGGCCGCTGGTCCACTAGAATCTTTTCGAGACACAATTGAAGCAAAAAATATCTCGTTCACTTCATCAGCAGTCAATCCATAATGCTCCTGAATGGCTGCGATCTCATTCTGTCGGAACTGTGCCCCACGGTATTCATTGATTTTTGCGTTCAGTCGTGACAAGCTCATTTCAAGGAAATCCGCCAGATTCTGTTGTGACTCTCCATGTAACTGCATAACAGCATTGAGTTTTCTCTTGTTCACCTTTTATCACCTCCGTTCATCCTTCCCCTTAAATATTAGCAATATTTAAGTATCTTTTTAGGATACCACAATATTAGCATGTCACATGAATCTTGTCAAGATATTTTTTCTTGCTTTTTAGATTATCTGTGTTATTATTAAGATACAATACACGAAAGGGTGATGTCCCATGACCACCGGCGAACGGATACGCCAGCTTCGCATCGAGCATCAGATGACGCAGGAAGAACTCGGTGCCAAGGTTGGCGTACAAAAAGCGGCCATTTACAAATATGAAAATGGCCTTGTTGTCAATCTGAAACGTTCAATTCTCGAAAAGCTTGCACTCGTCTTAGATACCACTCCCACTTATCTAATGGGAATGGAAGATGCTGAACCCGCACAAGCCGCTCTCACCAAGGCCCAGACCTCACTGCTTTCGATTTTCGATGAACTGAATGAGGAAGGTCAATCTAAGGTCATTGAGTACGCAGAGGACTTGCATCGTACAGGATACTATAAAAAACATACTGCGGATGCAGCGGATACGAAAGAAGCGTAAATAAGGAGGCAGATTATGTCCAGTTCATCCTATCTCGGCCATGGTGCCAAATACTGGGCAGACCGTTATTTTGAACTGCAAACACAAACCCGTATGCCGGATGATTACAGCTCCATCGAGTGGCGTGAAAAGTATCTCTCATTAGAAAAAGATTGTGCTGCATACCAGGCCACATTAGCAGACCTCCGTACAGAAGTTGAATACCTCCACCAAAAGAGCACAAAGAATACCAGTTTATCTGATGGCCGGGATGCAACATATTGGCATAGCGAATATTTAAAAGCCGAAAACGAAATTATCCGGAAAGAAAAAGTAATAAAGAGTTCTCTTGAAAAGAATCGGGAACGTATCACTCAGATTCGGAAACAACCTGATTCTAATTATGAAGGTCATTCCGCAAAATACTGGTATGACCAGTTTCAAGCAGAAAAAACAAATCATACCGTTGTCCGACCAATTCTCTATCAAAACCACGATGCCGAATACTGGTATAATCTTGGTCAAAACAAACAGGCATCTGACTTGGTTCTTATCAATAAATTGGAAAAAGATATTGATACCCTTACAACCAATTCTTTTCTCGGGGGACATGATATTGAGTATTGGCACACAAAAGCAACAAAGATAGCGGAACCAGCCTCACGAATTGTTATTTTTATCTTTACCGTTGTAACTCTGTTTATCGTGTTTATGTGCGGAAAAATTTTAGGAGAAGGATACTTTGCTCCACACTATACTCCAATTTCACCTTATATCGATAGTGTTCAAAAAGAGTCTGAAGCCTCAGGGTATGATAAAGGATACGATGCGGGGTATTATTCTGGCACAAAAGATGGTTACAGTGAAGCATATCGCAAAGGAAAGACAAATGGATATGAGCAAGGTTACAGTGATGGTCTGAATCGAAGGACTAAAGATATTTCTCGCTGGACAGCCGGAGATGCCGCCGCATTGCGGGAAGGCCTTTCTAATGCAAATAAATAAACCCCGCCAGTTCTACTGAAGTGCACTCCGTCA
>CALDLZ010000092.1 GCA_937915335.1 uncultured Faecalibacterium sp. | reverse complement strand
TCTCACCGAGGGTGTCCGCCTCTCTGACCCCGTCTCCGGCAAGACCTGGAGCCTGGGCGACAGCATGATGATCACAATTGTCCGCGCCGATGTCAACCTCGGCAAGATCGATTTTGAGGTGGCACCCGAAACCAAATAATCAGTGAACTGACCAAAGCGCCTGTTTCTTCGGAAGTGGGTGCTTTTTCATACTTTTGCCATATTTCCGACAAAGGTTGGCTTTTGTATAAAATTTATACACTGTTAAAGGTTTGTATGTTGTTCTGTAAAAGTGTGCGGGGTATACTAGGCTCAACGAGAGGGGAGAGCCCCCAAGGCACCCCGATAACCTTAGAATTTTACAGGAGGTTCCCAGTATGTATTATTCCAGTGGTAACTACGAAGCGTTTGCACACCCCAAAAAGCCTGAGGGCGTTGACAATAAATCCGCCTATATCATCGGTTCCGGTCTGGCAGCCCTGACTGCTGCCTGCTATCTGGTCCGTGATGGTCAGATGCAGGGCGGCCACATCCATGTGTTTGAGAAGGATCCGCTGCCCGGCGGTGCCTGCGATGGCTACAAGTACGATATCGGTTATGTGATGCGCGGCGGACGTGAGATGGACAACCACTTCGAGGTCATGTGGGATCTGCTCCGCTCCATCCCGTCTCTGGAGACCGAGGGAGCCAGCGTGCTGGATGAGTATTACTGGCTGAACAAGGAGGACCCCAACAAGTCCCTCTGCCGTGCAACCGTCAACCGCGGCCAGGATGCCCACACCGACGGCAAGTTTGCTATTTCCGATAAGGGTGCCATGGAGATTATGAAGCTCTTCTTCACCCCGGACGAGCAGCTGCAGGATAAGAAGATCACCGACATCTTTGATGATGAGGTGTTCTCCTCCAACTTCTGGCTCTACTGGCGCACCATGTTCGCCTTTGAGAACTGGCACAGCGCTCTGGAAATGAAGCTCTACCTCAAGCGTTATATCCACCACATCGGCGGCCTGCCCGATTTCACCGCCCTGCGCTTCACCCGTTACAACCAGTATGAATCCATCATCCTGCCCATGGTCACTTACCTGAAGGATCACGGCGTGGATTTCCAGTACGAGACCAAGGTCACCGATGTCCAGTTCAAGATCGCTGAGGGTAAAAAGCAGGCCAGCAGCGTGACCGTGGACCACAAGGGCGAGGAGAAGGTCATCGAGCTCACCGAGAACGACCTGCTCTTCATCACCAATGGCGGCTGTGTCGAGAGCTGCACCATCGGCTCTCAGGATAAGGCCGCAGGCTTCGACCCCACCATCAAGCCGGGCAACGGCTGGGATCTGTGGAAGAAAATCGCCGCACAGGATCCCTCCTTCGGCCATCCCGAAAAGTTCTGCTCTCAGCCTGAGCTGTCCAACTGGGAGAGTGCCACCATCACCACCCTGGACGAGAAGATCCCTCAGTATATCAAGAAGATCTGCAAGCGCGACCCCTTCAGCGGCCATACCGTCACCGGCGGCATCGTCACGGTCAAGGATTCCAGCTGGCTGCTCAGCTGGACCCTGAACCGTCAGCAGCAGTTCCGTGACCAGCCCAAGAACCAGCTCTGCGTCTGGGTCTACGGTCTGTTCAGTGATAAGCCCGGCGATTACGTCAAGAAGCCCATGCGTGACTGCACCGGTAAGGAGATCTGCATGGAGTGGCTGTACCACATCGGCGTGCCCGAGGAAGATATTGCCGAGCTGGCCGAGCACAGCGCAAACACCGTGCCTGTGATGATGCCCTATATCGACGCCTTCTTCATGCCCCGTGCCTTCGGTGACCGCCCTGACATCGTGCCTCAGGGTGCTGTCAACTTCGCTTTCCTGGGTCAGTTCGCCGAGACCGGCCGTGACACCATCTTCACCACCGAGTACTCCATGCGCACCGGCATGGAAGCCGTGTACACTCTGCTCAACATTGACCGCGGCGTGCCTGAGGTCTGGGGCAGCACCTATGATGTCCGCTGCCTGATCGAT
>CALDLZ010000091.1 GCA_937915335.1 uncultured Faecalibacterium sp. | reverse complement strand
GGCCCGCAGTTGTTCGATCAAATCCGTATCCTCCGTTACAAAGCGGCCGCTGGTGCGCTCGGTGCGCAGCAGACCCTCAGCTTCCAGCTGGGCCAATGCCCGCTGCATGGTGTTGGGGTTGACCCCGGCGGCGGCGGCCATATCCCGCACCGAATCCAGATGGGCCCCGGGCGGGTAGGTGCCCGCCAGAATTTTTGCTTTCAGCCGTTCCACCAGCTGGGCATAGATCGGGCGGCTGGCATCAAACTGTTCACTCATGGCTGTTCCTTCCTTCTATTTTGTGTCGCTGTATTAAGCGCTTAATACAATAATATACGGGTTTTGATTTTTGTCAAGGGGCTTCCGCAAAATTTTGCAAAACAAAAAGCACCCACAGTATCCCTGTGAGTGCTTTTATAGTGGCTTTAACTAAAAAGGCTTTTCTATTTTACTGCTGCTCCTGTGCGGCGCGCTTGGCTTCCAGAGCCAGGATGGCATCACGGCGGCTCAGGTTGATACGGCCCTGCTGGTCGATATCGGTGACCTTGACCACGATGGCATCGCCCACGGCGACCACATCCTCCACGCGCTCCACACGCTTGGTGTCCAGCTTGGAGATGTGCACCAGACCTTCCTTACCCGGTGCGATCTCAACGAAGGCACCAAAGTTCATCAGGCGGGTGACCTTACCCTTGTAGATGGCACCGATCTCGGGGTCCTCCACAATGGTCTTGATGGTAAAGATGGCGCGCTTTGCATCCTCCTGATCCACGGCGGAGACGAACACATGGCCGTCCTCCTGCACGTCGATCTTGCAGTTGCAGGTAGCGCAGATGTCCTGAATGACCTTGCCGCCCTTGCCGATGACATCCTTGATCTTATCGGTGGGGATCATCATGCTGAACATCTTGGGGGCGTAACGGCTCAGCTCGTGGCGAGGCTCCGCAATGACGGGCTTGATGATCTCGTCCAGAATATACAGACGGCCCCGGCGGCACTTCTCAAAGGCCTCGGCAATGATGTCATAAGTCAGGCCGTCGATCTTGATATCCATCTGGATGGCAGTGATGCCCTTGCGGGTACCGCCAACCTTGAAGTCCATATCGCCGTGGAAGTCCTCGACACCCTGGATATCCAGCATGGTCATCCAGCGGTCACCCTCAGTGATCAGGCCGCAGGAGATACCGGCAACGGGAGCCTTGATGGGCACGCCGGCATCCATCAGAGCCAGGGTAGAGCCGCAGATGGAAGCCTGAGAGGTGGAGCCGTTGGAGGAGAGCACCTCAGACACGCAGCGGATGGTGTAGGGGAACTCTTCCAGAGAGGGCAGCACGGGGATCAGAGCACGCTCTGCCAGTGCGCCGTGGCCGATCTCGCGGCGGCCGGGGCTGCGGGGTGCGCGGGCCTCGCCGACAGAATACGGCGGGAAGTTATAGTGGTGGATGTAACGCTTGGTCTGCTCGTCGGTCAGGTCATCCATCAGCTGGTTGTCCTTGGTGCCGCCCAGGGTGCAGGTGGTCAGCACCTGAGTCTGGCCGCGGGTGAACATACCGGAACCATGGACGCGAGGCAGGATGCCCACTTCAGCAGCCAGCGGACGGATCTCGTTGATGCCGCGGCCATCCACGCGCTTGCCCTCATCCAGCAGCCAGCGGCGGACGACGAACTTCTGCATCTTATAGCTGACCAGGTCGAGGTCAGCGTCGGTCATATCGGGGTACTCCTCTGCGATCTTGTCCATGATGGGGCGCAGGGCGGCATCACGCACATTCTTGTCGTCGGTATCCATAGCAGCCTTGAAGTCATCCAGATACTTGTTCTGGATGGCGTGGTACACGTCCATGTCCAGACCCACCACCTGGAAATCGATCTTCGGCTTGCCGCGCTCAGCCACGATACCGTTGATGAAGGTGATGATCTTCTTGATCTCGACATGGGCAGCCTTGATGGCGTTGAGCATGGTCTCCTCGTCCACCTCGTTGGCACCGGCCTCGATCATCACGATCTTATCCATGGTGGCGGCAACGGTCAGAGCCAGGTCGCTCACCTTGCGCTGCTCCTGAGTGGGGTTCAGGACGATCTCGCCGTCCACCAGGCCCACCTGAACACCGCCGATGGGGCCGTTCCAGGGGATCTCAGACACAGCGGTGACCAGAGAAGCGCCGATCATGCCGGCGATCTCGGGGCTGCAATCAGGATCCAGGCTCATCACGGTCATGGTGATGCAGACATCGTTGCGCATCTCCTTGGGGAACAGCGGGCGCATGGGGCGGTCCACGACACGGCTGGTCAGGATGGCACGCTCACCGGGGCGGCCTTCACGGCGCATAAAGCTGCCGGGAATGCGGCCTGCGGCGTAGAGCTTTTCCTCATACTCCACGTTCAGGGGGAAGAAGTCCACGCCTTCGCGGGGCTTGGGGCTCATCACCACGTTGCACAACACGCAGGTCTCGCCGTAGCGGATCAGGGCGCTTGCGTTGGACAGACCGCACATCTTGCCCATCTCAGCCTTGAACGGGCGGCCGGCCAGCGTGGTCTCGTAGACCTTGTAGTTTTCAAAGGTCTCTTTGCGGGAACCAAATTCAATTGCCATTTGGTTTTGCCTCCTTTGTCCTTTTGCGGTTTTATCTTCTTATCTTCCAAAAGGCAGCGGCGGCGCATCATAGCAATAAAGCCAACGCCCGTGCACATGGCACAGGCGCTCGATTTACTGCTGCAACACGCAGCAGCGGCCTGTTGTTCCTCAAAAAAGAGCAAAGGGCAGGCACCACAATGCGGTACCTGCCCTCTGTTTTCTATTACTTACGCAGACCCAGGGTTGCGATCAGAGCACGGTAACGCTCGATGTCCTTCTTCTGGAGGTAGGCCAGCAGATTGCGGCGGCGGCCAACCATCTTCATCAGACCACGGCGGCTGTGGTGATCGTTAGGGTTCTTCTTCAGGTGCTCGTTCAGCTCGTTGATGTGAGCGGTCAGCAGAGCAACCTGAACCTCGGGGGAGCCAGTGTCCTTCTCAGTCAGAGCGACTTTGGCCATAACTTCCTGCTTGTTCATAGTAACAGTACCTCTTTATTAAAATTTTATTTGCCGTCGGCACAGCAGCGGGAAAACGGTACTCCCAAACGGGCATACTCCCAGCCCCGTGCCGCGGTAACATGGCTAGTATAACAGAAACACACACAAAAAGCAAGGAAAATTTTATTATGATTCAGCAAAATATTCCTTGGCACGCTGGGCCGCATGGTTGATGCAGTCTTTCAGCTCATCCAGGGTATCAAACTTTTTGCTGGGGCTCAGATAGGCGTGGAATTCCACCACCGGGTCGGTGCCGTAAAGGTCACCGGAAAAATCCGGGATAAAGGTCTCGCAGGTCACCTTGGTCTCATCCGAGTTGACGGTGGGCCGGGTGCCCAGGCCGGTGGCCGAGGGGTACCAGGTATCGCCAATTTTGGTGCGGGTGATATAGATGCCGAAGCGAGGCATCTGGAAGCCCGCCGGATAGATCTGGTTGATGGTGGGCACGCCCAGCGTATGCCCCAGACCCGCCCCGTGCTGCACCGCAAAGCGGATAGCATAAGGCATCCCCAGCATGGCGTTGGCGGCGGGCACATCGCCGCCCTCCAGTGCCGTGCGGATGCGGGTGGAAGACACAGGCTTTTCCTCAAACTGGGCCATGGGCACCACCACGACCTCCACGCCCAGCGGGGCGCAGAGCTTTTTCAGCAGTTCCGGCGTTCCGGCGGCCTTGGCACCAAAGGTGAAGTTCTCGCCGCAGAACAGTGCCTTGGCATGGCAGTCCTGCACGATGCCATACACGAACTGCTCCGGGGTCATGGCACGGATCTCCTCAAACTCGGGGCAGAGGTAATACTCCACGCCCAGGCTTGCAATGAGGGCGTGCTTATCCTCGGTGGAGAGCAGGCGGCGGCCCTTCATCTTGCTGTCGGTGGGCAGCTTGAAGGTAAACACCGCCGGGGCAGCGCCGTGGGCCTTTGCCCAATTTACCGCCCCCTCAATGACGGCACGGTGGCCGATGTGGATGCCATCGAAATAGCCCA
Source organism: uncultured Faecalibacterium sp. (assembly GCA_937915335.1). Classification (GTDB taxonomy): domain Bacteria; phylum Bacillota; class Clostridia; order Oscillospirales; family Ruminococcaceae; genus Faecalibacterium. The sequence continues at coordinate 1,714 of CALDLZ010000091.1, read as the reverse complement.
TCGCAACGGCGGTGCCGCCCTCATGTTCCAGCGCCAGCGGCGAAAGAGATGAAACGATTTGCATTGGTCGTTAGTTCCTCTCAACAAACAATTTTTCTACCTTCAAAACACCATTTACCACGTTGGCAAGGCCGAGGAACTGCCCGGCGGCATTGCGCACACGATAGCGGCCATCGGCGGCGGGGTAGCGGCTGGTGGGGCAGCCGTTATATAGATGCTGTTCCACCCAGGGCTCCACGGTCAGCAGTGGCAGGCTGGCAAACACACTCTCCACCGGCAGCATCAAAGCCTGCAAAGCCTCGGGGCCCGCATCCTTCGCGGCCTGAATTTCCTCCAGCGTGTGGGCATCAGCTTCGGTGTAGACACCGGCGGCCACACGACGCAGAGCGCTCATAGTGCCCTTCTGGCCCATGGCTTCGGCGATATCCTCCAGCAGCACCCGGATATAGGTGCCCTTGGAGCATTTCACGGTCAGGGCGTACTCGTTTTCTGCCGGGCTGCCCTCGTACCGGATCTCCAGAATTTCAATGGGCCGGGCCTTGCGCTCCACAGTCTTGCCCTCCCGGGCCAGCTTATACAGCGGCTGGCCGTTGATCTTGACCGCCGAGTACATGGGCGGGGTCTGCATCCGGGGGCCGAGGAACCGTGGCAGGACTGCCAGCAGCTCCTTCTCCCCTGCCGTTACCGGGGCGGTTTCCAGCACGGTACCGGTAATATCGCCGGTATCGGTGCGGGCCCCCAGCTTGAGCACGGCACGGTAGGCCTTGGTGTGGTCCAGCTGCAAATCAACCGCCTTGCTGGCCCCGCCGCAGAACACCGGCAGCACACCGGTAGCCATGGGGTCCAGCGTGCCGCTGTGGCCCAGCTTCCGGGTGCCCAGGATGCCCCGCAGCTTTGCAATGACATCAAAGCTCGTCCAATCGGCAGGCTTATCGACAATGAGGATTCCCTGCATCATGCGTCCTCCTGCGGTGCGTCGAGAATGGCTTCCACCTCGGACAGAATGGCGCTCTTGGCGTTGTCCAGGTTGCCCAGCAGCTCGCAGCCCGCCGCGCGGGTGTGGCCGCCGCCGCCCAGACGGCGGGCGATGGCACAGGCATCCACACCCTTGGCGGTGCGCACGCTGATGCGGTAGCTGCCGCCGGGCTGCTGGCGCAGGGTCAGACCGACCTTCACGCCCTCAATGCTGATGGGCAGGCTGGTCAGCTCCTCTAGGTCAGCGGGATCTACCCCGCTCTGCTCGATCTCATCCCGTGTCAGGTAGATGAGAGCGCAGCGGCCATCCAGGTGGTATTCCAGATGATTGCGGGCGATACGCTCGGCTTCCATCCGCTCCCGGGGCTTGGTGTCGAACAGCAGGGTATTCAGCTCTTCCACATGGGCACCGGCCTCCATCAGCTTTGCCGCCACGATATGGGTATTGGCCTTGGTGGAAGAGAACTTGAAACAGCCGGTATCCGTGGACAGGCCAGTGTACAGACAGTCGGCGATGTGGGGGGTGATCTCCACGTTCATAGCGCGGATCACCTCATACAGCAGCTCGGCAGCCGCGGCGGCGCTGCCATCCAGCAGGGTGTACTCGGCATAGCCGCTGTTGCCCGCATGGTGGTCGATGCAGAGATCGACGTGGCGGGTGTACTGTGGCACGCCATTGCCCTCGCCAAACAATTGGACACTGGCGACATCCACCGCCACCACGACCTGAGGCTCGAAC
>CALDLZ010000090.1 GCA_937915335.1 uncultured Faecalibacterium sp. | reverse complement strand
CCGAGACCAAGGAAGCCCTTGCCGTGATGCTGTGGCAGAACGCTGGCAAGCCCGAGGTCGTGGCCGCTGATGGCACCGCTCTCTCCGAGACCGAGCAGGCCCAGCAGTGGGTCGTTGCCAACGGCCTGATGGAGAACGAGGCGGACGGCACCTTCCACCCCGAGAAGGGTGTGGGTAAGTTCGCCGCGTTGAATGCTGTTAAGGAGCAGAGCGAAGCAAAGGTGAACGAGTAAACCGTGTTAAACCCCTCAGTCACGCTTTGCGTGACAGCCCCCCTAATAGTGGGGCCCTTGGCAAAACCCACAAACTTATCCGTTATGCCAAGGCCGCCCCTATTAGGGGCGGTGGCAATGCGCAAGCATTGACGGTGGGGTTGATCCGTATTCTTACTTAACCATTCCCGAATATTCCCAATAAACCGTGGAAGCGCCCCATCCGTGCCAGGATGGGGCGCTTCTGCGTTCTGGCAGTTCACAAAAAAGTAACTTGCATTCTCACGTCAAATCGGGTAGGATAGCGTTGAATCGAAACCAGAGGGGGAAGTGAAGATGCTGAAACGTTTTGTTAAGCGGTTGCTCAGTTGTCTGTTGCTGGCGGCGGTGTTCGTGCTGGTGGTCATTGGCGGGATGCTGGCGGTGCAGGGGTGGCAGCTCTACCGTGCCACGGCGGCACAAAAGCCCGTTGCGAGCCTGTACGATGAGATCAGTACCCGGCCCGGCTTTGCTACCTGCGACCAGCTGCCCCAGACCTATATTGACGCGGTGATCGCCGTGGAGGACAGTCGGTTCGAGCAGCACCACGGCATTGACCCGGTGGCCATTGTCCGGGCGCTCTGGGCCGACCTGCGCACCCGCTCCATGGCGGAGGGCGGCAGCACCCTGACCCAGCAGTTGGCGAAAAACGAGTTGTTCACCCAGGAAAAGCGGATGGCCCGCAAGACAGCGGAGATGTTCGCCGCCCGGGATATCGAGAGGTACTATTCCAAGCAGCAGATCTTTGAGATGTATGCGGGCAGCTGCTACTTCGGCAACCAGTGGTACGGCGTGGCGCAGGCGGCGCAGGGCTATTTTGGCAAGAGCACGCAGGAGTTGACCAGCGCCGAGTGCGTGGTGCTGGCGGGCCTACCCAACGCACCCTCGGTCTATGCCGCCAACGGCGAGCTGGCCCGCAAGCGGGCACTGGTGGTGGTGGACCGGATGGAGCGGGCCAAAAAGCTGACCCACACCCAGGCGTTGGAGTTGAAGGACGAGGTCAATGCTCTGCCATTGTGGTAAAATCCAAAATTATTCCGGCTTTTTCATAAAAAAAGCCTAACGATGCAGGGGCTTTCCATGGTATGCTTAAAAAAATCTGATCCCGGAGGGAGCATGTAAATACCATGGAAGAAACCCAAAAGAGCTCCGGCACCACCGACCTTACGGTGGGCAGGCCGCTGACCCGCATCCTGAAATTTGCCCTGCCGCTGGTGCTGGGCACCCTGTTCCAGCAGTTGTACAGCTTTGCGGACACTGTCATTGTGGGCCGGTGCCTTGGCACTGACGCACTGGGCGCGGTGGGCACCACCTATTCGCTGAACTTTCTGATCCTGGGCTTTACCCAGGGTGCCTGTGTCGGCTTTGGCATCCCGGTGGCCGAGAGCTTCGGTGCCAAGGACAGCGATGACCTGCACAAGTACTTGTTCAATGGCGCGGCGCTCTGTGTGGCGATGAGTGTGACGTTCACTGTCATCACGACCCTGATCGCCGGGCCGCTGCTGCAGCTTATTCACACCCCGGACGAGCTGTTCCAGAACGCGGTGGCCTACATCCGCATCATCTTCATCGGCATTCCGGCCACGGTGCTGTATAACTATGCGTCCACCGTCCTGCGCAGTCTGGGCGATTCCCAGCACCCGTTCTATTTTCTGTTGGTGTCCAGCTTCCTGAACATCGGTCTGGACTGGCTGTTCATCGTGCCCTTTGGCATGGGCGTGGAGGGTGCGGCCATTGCCACCGTTGCAAGCCAGCTGCTCAGCGGCCTGCTCTGCACCTGGTGGTTCTTTAGCAAGGTCGAGGGCATCCACTTTACCAAGCAGAACTGTGTTCTGTCTCCCAAGCACTGCGGGCGGCTGGCCTATATCGGTTTCCCCATGGGCTTTGAGTATTCCGTCTCGGCCATCGGTGCGGTCATCATGCAGGATGCCATCAACCTGCTGGGCAGCACCGCCGTGGCTGCCCAGACCGCAGGCGAGAAGATCCGCCAGATGTTTACCCTGCCCATGGAGAGCGTGGGTATGGCGATGGCGACCTATGTTGGCCAGAACCATGGTGCCCGCCGTACCGACCGTGTCAAGCAGGGCATCCGGGATGGCTGCATCATCCAGTTGTGCTACTGTGCCGCCGCATGGGTGGTCATTTTCTTCGTCAAGGACTGGGCCGTGAACCTTGTTCTGGGCGATGCCGCCCCCGCCGTGACTGCCGGTGCCGTGGAGTATCTGGCCGTTATCAGTATGCTGTTCTGCTTCCACGGTCTGCTGATGATCTTCCGCAATACCTTGCAGGGCCTCGGATACAGCGTGCAGGCTGTGATCTCCGGTGTGGGCGAGCTCATTGGCCGCTCTATCGGCGGCTGGCTGGCCGTCCACAGCCTGGGCTATTTCGGTATCTGCATCTCCAACCCCATTGCCTGGGGCCTGGCGCTGCTCTACTGTGTGTTCATGGTGGCCAGAGTTTTGAAGAAAGAAAAGGCAGTCGCTTAATAAAATAGAACAAAAACCCCGCCAATGGCGGGGTTTTGCTTTATGTATGGGTGCTTTGCCATTCTCGTGGACTGACACCAAATGCTGCCTTGAATCGACGGTAGAAGTTGGAGTAATCCGGGAAGCCGCATTGCAGGGCGGCCGCCTGCGGAGTAACTCCGGCCTGCAGCAGCATGGTGGCCTTTTGAAGCCGCTTCTGGGTCAGGTAGGTGTGGGGTGGGCAGCCCACCAGCCGGGTGAACGCCCGGGAGAGGGAATAGCGGTCGGTGTAGAACTGCCGGGCCAGTGCGTCCAGCGAGACGGTGTCCGAGAGATGGTGCTCAAAGTATTCGATGACCTGCTGTACCAGCTGCTCGTCTGCCGTTACCGGCGGCAGGGGCATGGGGGTGGCCCGGGTGGCGCAGTCGATGCAGAGGAAAAGCTGGGTCAGCAGAGTCTGCTGCATGAGCGTGCGGCCAAACTCGTCAGAGTTGTTTTCCCGCAGCAGGGCGCTCAGGATGTCATTGATCTGCTGGAAGCGCAGGCCGCTCAATTGCAGCAGGTTGCCATGTGCCGGGGCGGTGGTGTGCATCATGTCCAGCAGGGGCCACTCCGGCGTGGAGCGGCTGCGCAGAACGCTTTCTTCAAACCGCAGGGCTATCCGCTCAACACTGCCGCTGTCATTGGGCAGGGTGTGGTGGAGCTGGTAAGGGTGGATAAGCAGTACCGCTCCCGGTTCCAGCCGGTAGGTGCGGCCCTCCACCTGATAGTTCAGCTGGCCGGTCAGGCAGAACAGCAGTTCGTAGTGGTCGTGGTAGTGCAGCTCGGTGCCGGCGGGTGCTGGCTGGGCGTTGCGGCGGAGTGCAAACTCCATCCCATCGGGCAGCGAGAGGAAATCGGTGAGGAAATGCGGGACAGCATTCATGCGGGGCTCCTTTCTGCACAAAAAGCAATGTTTTTGTCAAGCAGAGCAATTCTCTTTCCCAGGGGGATTCTGTATACTCTATTATAACGAAACCACAGAAAAACCGCAAGGAAAGGAAAAAGAACCATGAAAAAAGGCAAAATTGGCGTTCAGATGATGATGCTCAAGCCCCAGGTGGCAGAGTTCGGGATGTATGAGGTGCTGAAGAAGCTGCACGAGATGGGTTTCCACTATGTCGAAGTTTCGCAGCTGGTCATGGATGAGGATGCAGTCTCCCAGATGAAGCGTGCCTGCGATGAGTTTGGTATGGAGATTTCCTCTCTGTCCTGCTCTCTGCGCCGCTTTGAGGGGGCCATCAGCTCTCTGCCGGTGGATACGCTGGAAGATGATTTCGACAAGATCGTCTCTGACTGCAAGAAGCTGAACTGCACCATCCTGCGCATCGGCATGATCCAGTTCAGCTACACGGATTCCCCCGAGCATGTGATCGAGATGGCCAAGATGTTCGATGACTATGCCCAGCGCCTGCATGAGTACGGCATTGATTTGTACTATCACGCCCACAACTTCGAGTTTGCCAAGTATCAGGGGAAACCCCTGCTGACTCACATGATGGAGCAGACCCAGTATCTGGGTTTCGAGCTGGACAGCCACTGGATGTGGCGCGGCGGCGTGGATCCCGTGAAGTATCTGCACAGCTTCAAGGGCCGTGTGCGGATGCAGCACCTGAAGGATTACAAAATCGAGCTGCCTGACCTGAGCAAGCCTATCACTGATCCCAGTGTTATTATGCACATTTTCGGTGACGTGGAACACTTCACCGAGGTAGGCGAGGGGATGCTGGATATGCCCGCTATCATCGAGGCCGGTCTGGAAAGTGGTAGCGAGTACTTTATGATCGAGCAGGATAACACCTACGGCCGGGATGTCTACGAGAGCCTGGCCATCTCCCGCGATAACCTCATCAAGATGGGTTACGGCGACTGGATGTAACTGTTTTCTCCCTTTATTATCTGCCACAAGAGCAAAGGCCCCCGCCGGTTTCCCGGCGGGGGCCTTTCTGTACGATCAATCAATTAAGTTCACAAATACGGGGCAGAGCACGGCGGTAAGCACACCGGCCACGGCAATGGAAAGGCCGCTCATGGCACCTTCCACTTCGCCCATCTGCAGGGCCTTGCTGGTACCTACGGCGTGGGCGGAGGTTCCGATGCCCACACCCTTGGCGATGGGGTCGGTGATGTGGAACACCTTACAGACCGTCTCGGCCAGCAGGTTGCCCGCAATGCCCGTCAGAATGACAATGGCACCGGTCAGGGCTGCAATGCCGCCCAACTCGGCGGCAACATCCATGCTGATGGCAGTGGTCACGGACTTGGGCAGGAGGGTGGCGTACTGCTCGTGGGTCAGGTCCAGAGCCAGGGCCAGAGCCAGCGCGCTGCCCAGGCTGACCAGCGTGCCCACCGAGATGCCCGCAATGATGGCGGCGGCGTTCTCCTTGAGCAGTTCCCACTTCTCGTACAGGGGGATGGCCAGAGCCACGGTGGCGGGCAGCAGCAGGTAGTTCACCGGGGCGGCGCTGGCCTTGTAATCCTGATAGGGGATATTGCACACGGTCAGGAAAATGATCACGAAGATGGCACCCAGCAGCAGCGGGTTGAAAAATGCCTTGCCGGTCACTTTGTTGATGAGGGTGCCCAGCGCAAAGGCGGCCAGCGTCAGCAGCACGCCCCAGGCGGCAGAGCCGGCAAGAAAACTGTTCAGCAATTCACTCATGGTCGGCCTCCTTGGCTTTGCGGCGGGTGGTCAGGGCCTGGGTGGTCTTGCCGGCAGTCACCATGACCAGAACCGTCACCGGGACGATGGCAATGAGGATGGGCAGCAGCATGTCACCCATCTCGGCCCACAGCTCCATGACCCCGGCAGCGGCGGGCACGAAGAGCAGCGGGAAGATGCCGGTGAGGTAGGTGCCGACCTCTTTCACGTCCTCCAGCTTGACGAGCTTGAAGTTCAAAGCCATCAGCAGGAGCACCAGCCCGTAGACGCTGGCCGGTACCGGCAGCGGCAGCACGGTGTGGCAGACCTCGCCCAGAAAACAAAACGCAAGGATGCGCGCGAATTG
>CALDLZ010000089.1 GCA_937915335.1 uncultured Faecalibacterium sp. | reverse complement strand
GGCCCCTATGGGGCCGTTTTGCAAACCCCGCGTTTTCACGCGGGGTTATGATTATACGGAACCCTCTACCTTGCTTTTGTATTCCTCTCCCCATTTCCACATGGCATCCAGAATCGGTTTCAGGCTGTATCCCAGTTCTGTCAGCGTGTACTCCACACGCGGAGGAACCTCGGCATAGACCTTGCGGGTCAGCAAGCCGCTTTCTTCCATTTCTCGTAGCTGCGCGGTCAGAACTTTCTGCGTCACATGACCAATGGATTTTTTTAGTTCACTAAAACGCTTTGTTCCCGGCAGAAGATCACGGAGAATCAGTACCATCCATTTATCGCTGATAAGTGTCAGCGTCGTTTCTACCGGGCAGGCCGGAAGATTTTTCAATGTATCATTTTCCATAAATGCCTCCAAGAGAATCTTTTGAATCATTACAGTACAACAATTACAAACCAGTTCTATGGAATCATTATATCTTTTGCGAGACAAAAACACAAGTAGCATCGCAATAGTATCTTTTTGGTGACTACACCACAATATTGTGCGTACTTCCTAAATTGAAACAGGTGTGGTATCATGCAATCACAGGGACGGAACACTCCGAACCCAAGCAAACAAACCTCAGCATAACAAAGGAGATTCCCAACATGAAAAAACTGATTGCAGCTACCGTTGCTACCCTTCTTACCGCTGGCATTCTGACCGGATGCACTGGTGCAGCATCAAGCAGCACTGCAGCTTCTTCTGCGGCTTCCGAGAGCGTTGCTGTTTCTGAAACCGCTGCGGAGGAAACGCAGATTGATAAAGCTCTTGCTCTGATCAACACCTTCGCCACTGGCGATACCGAGACCGCTCGCTCCCTGCTGGCAGATGATTATATCCAGCACAACCTTGCTTACGGCACTGGCGCAGATGCCTTTATCAGCTCCGTCGAATATCTGGCATCCGCAGAGGTCAAGACCACGGTGCAGAATATCCGTGCATTTGAGGATGGCGATAAGGTTTTTCTTCAGACCATCTACAACTTTGCAGGTGCAGGCGATCAGGTGGCTTTTGACATCTTCCGCTTTGATGAGAACGGCAAGGTCGCCGAACACTGGGACAACCTCGCTCCTGTGACCGAAGCAAATCCTTCCGGTCACACCCAGACCGATGGCCCCGTTGAAGCCACGGATCTGGACAAGACTGAAGCGAACCGTGAACTGGTGAACAATTTCCTGTACGATGTTATGCAAGGGCACAATCTTGACAAAATGGCCGATTACTTTGACGGCGACAACTACATTCAGCACAACTCCAACATTGCCGATGGTGTTTCCGGTCTGACGGACGCTCTGGCTGCACTCGCTGAACAGAATATCCAGATGGTCTACACCACCACCCATCAGGTGCTTGCCGATGGCAACTTTGTTCTGGCTGTCAGCGAAGGTACCTATGGTGACGTTCCTACTGCTTATTACGACCTGTGGCGCGTGGAGAACGGTAAGATTGCTGAACACTGGGACGTGATGGAGACCATCGCCGACCAGTCCACTTGGGCAAACGATAACGGCAAATTCTAAGGCATCATAAAGTAATTCCCCTGCGAAGAGTCATTCGCGGGGGAATTTTACTTTTACTTTTTCTTGAATAGGGAAAGGAACAAAAGCAAAAAGGTCTATCTTTTGTAAAAAACTCACAGTCTCCAACGCTTTTTTGAATAACAGCTGTGCAAGCCGCAGAAAATGCTCCCGAGACAGAAATTGAGTGTGTCGAAATCTGCATTTTGTGATAAAATACTAATAGATATGCGCTTTGAGCATCTGATTTCATCGTCAAGACAACAGGAACATTGAAGGAGTTGTAAGTATGTCCAACGAGATCAATCCGATGGCATTTTTCCAGGAACCCAGCGTGGCAGACCTGCGTCTGCTGGCCTGCCCCGGTGCGGAGGAGCTGACCAAGCTGATCGACAAGCACCTGGTAGAGTGGGCAAAGTCCGCAGGCGTGGAGAAGGATAGCTTTATCATCCCCTGCGAGTGCCCCCGCTTCCAGAGCGGCGATGCAAAGGGCCTGGTGAAAGAGTCTGTGCGCGGCGACGACATCTTTATTGTCATCGATCCGGGCAATTACAGCGTTACCTACAACCTGTTCGGTTACGAGAACCACCTCTCTCCGGACGATCACTTTGCAAACCTCAAGCGCCTGATCCAGGCTGTGGCCGGCAAGGCACACCGTGTGTCTGTTATCATGCCCAGCCTGTACGGCGGCCGTCAGCACCGCCGTGTGGTTCGTGAGAGCCTGGACTGCGCTGTGGCCCTGCAGGAGCTGCAGAGCATGGGCGTGCGCAACATCATCACCTTTGATGCCCATGATCCTCGCGTCCAGAACGCTGTGCCCCTGCTCAGCTTCGATAACGCCATGCCTACCTATCAGGTGCTCAAGAGCCTGCTGAAAAAGAACCCCGAGATCAGCTTCGACAAGGAGCAGTTCATCGTGGTCAGCCCCGACGAGGGTGCTATGAACCGTAACATGTACTTCTCCAGCGTGCTGGGCTGCAACCTGGGTATGTTCTACAAGCGCCGTGATTATACCCGTGTCGTGAATGGCCGTAACCCCATCGTTGCCCACGAGTATCTGGGTGATTCTGTTGAGGGCAAGACCGTCTTTATCGCCGATGACATCATTGCTTCCGGCGAGAGCATGCTGGAGGTTGCCGGCAACCTGAAGCAGCGCGGTGCCGCTCGCATCATCACCAACGCCACCTTCCCCCTGTTTACCAACGGTCTGGAGAAGTTCGACGAGGCTGTTGCCAATGGCACGCTGGACTATGTGGTGGGCACCAACCTGACCTACCGCAAGCCTGAGCTGCTGGCTCGTGACTGGTATGTGGATGTTGACGTGTCTAAGTACGCCGCTTACTTTGTGGTGGCTCTGAACCATGACATGTCCGTTTCCAGCATCATCGACCCCATCAAGAAGATCGAGGCCCTGCTGGCAAAGCGCAAGTAATCAGAAGAATGCAAAAGGAGCCGTACTTCCATGGAAGCACGGCTCCTTTTTGTATGTGTGGATATGTAGAGCGTTCACATCTTCCCGCTGCGCAGGTACTTCACCATCATGGGGGTCTCATAGGCCAGCATGAGGATCCAGCCCACGACATAGCTGTAAGGCAGGGCCTCAATGTCCATCTTCATCAGCAGAACGAAAATTGCAGCGGCGGCTGCACGACCTGCCATGTTGAGCATGCTGCTGTTCAGGGTGATCTTGAGGTCGCCCAGACCGCGGAAGCCGCCCTGGATGCCGTTGGTCAGCGAGGGCATCAGGTAGAACAGGGAGACCAGCTTCAGGAAGCGGACACCCAGATGCACCACCTCGGCATCGGTGACGAAGAGCCGGATGATGGGCTCGGCGAAGAAGAAGCAGACCGCCGTGATGAAGATGGCGTAGATGAACTCCAGCTTCAGGCCACAGAAGAAGCTGGCACGGACACGGTCATTCTTGCCAGCGCCACGGTTCTGGGCCATCAGGGTGGTGGTGGCGTGGCCGATGTTCTGCTGGGGAACATATGCGAAATCATCAATGCGTCCGGCGGCGGCGAAGGCGGCCATAGCGTTGACACCCATGGTATTCACAATGGCCTGAATGACGATCTTGCCCAGCTGGACGGTGGCCTGCTGCATGGCACTGGTCCAGCCATAGCTGACGGTCTTTTTCAACAGGGAGGGGTCAAAAACGAACCAGCGCCTGCCCAGCTGCAAAATGGGAACCTTCCAGCGGATATAGAACAGGCAGAACACACAGCAGAGCGCCTCGCTGAGCACGGTGGAGAGAGCACAGCCCTCGGAACCCCAGTTCAGAACCTTGACGAAGAACAGGTCGCCGGCAATATTCAGCACGGAGCTGATCATCAGGAAATACAGGGCGCTCTTGCTGTCGCCCAGCGCGCGCATGGTGGCGGCAAGGAAGTTATAGAAGAAGGTGAACAGCAGGCCGCCGAACACGATGCGCAGGTAGTTCACGGCGATGGGAAGAATCTCTTCCGGTACCTGCAGTAAGCGAAGCAGCGGATTCGCCAGGATCACGCAGGTCAGCGAGAACACCAGCGAGAAGATGGCACCCGCAATGGCGGTGGTGGAGACCTGCCGCTCTACCAGCTTGGTATCGCCAGCACCGAAGGCCAGGCTGACGAGGATGCCTGCGCCCAGACAGACACCGTTGATGAACAGGATGGCCAGCGTCATCAGCGGATTGGAGGTGCCCACGGCGGCAAGGGCTTCCTCACCTACGAACTTGCCGACGATGATGCTGTCCACGGCGTTATAGGTCAGCTGGAAAAGGTTGCCCAGCACAAGGGGAATGGTGAAATTGACCAGCAGCGGAGTGATCGGGCCGGTCGTCATATCTTTTGTCATTGGAAAACTCTTTTCTATTAAAAACTTAAATTTTGCCGCCCACTGAAGATAGCCAGCGCCGAGCGGCTGGTGCCGGTGGCGATGAGCTGAGCGGCGGCGTGGAGAGCAGCACCGGCGGCGGGGGAAGCCGGGATGGCATCGGTGGCAAGGACACGCTGTGCCGCGCGGTTGGCGTCGGTGCTGGTCACAGCGGCCACGTTATCCACTACATAGGCGTTATAATTGCCCGGAATGCCGTGCCCGCCGGTGAAGCCGCCGCCCAATGCCTGATTCTCGAAGGGTTCCACGGCCACGATACGGACATCATTCGTCCAGGCCTTGATGGTTTCGCCCACGCCGGTGATGGTGCCTGCGCTGCCCACGCCGATGGTAATGGTGTCCACGAGACTGCGGCCCTCCCGGGAGATGGCCTGCACGATGGCGGGGCCGGTCACCCGGCGGTGGTACTCGGGGTTGTCATCGTTGGCGAGCCAGTTCATATAATACCAGCCCTTTTCGGCGGCGGTGGTCTCCGCCAGCGCCCGGGCTCCCGCAAGGCCCCGCTGGGCGGGGGAGTGCAAAATCTGCGCCCCAAGCCGGAGCAGATACTCCTGCCGCAGGGCCGGGGCATCCTCGGGCATGGCCAGCACAACGGGGTGGCCAGCCGTCCGCCCGGCCAGGGCCAGCGCCATGGCAAAGGCACCCGATGCCGCTTCGATGATGGGCTGGCCCGGGAGAAACTTATGCTTCTCTGCCGCAAGGGCCAGCATTCCCTCGGCCACTGAATCACGGGACGTGCCGGTGGGCCCGTTATAATCAAGGTAGGCATACAGCCGCCCCTTGAGCCCGCAGGCGGCCAGATACCCCCGCAGTTCTACAATGGGGCAGGGAACCAAAGTATGATAGATGTTCGGATAAATCGCCACGAAATTCCTCCCTCCGAGGTTTCATACTTATAAAGTAGCGCATCCCGTGCCCAGCGTCAAGCCGCAATTGGACAAAACAGAGAAAAAATTGCCGAAAAATCGGCAGAGTGATGGAAAAAAGCCTTGACAAGAAAGGTGGGGACTGGTATACTTCTGTTGTAAAGCAAATTAGCTTTACAACACAACGGGAGGTCAGGGCAGAACGCGTCATGGCAAAAGACTTTGAAATGGGCTATCTGCTCGATTTTTACGGTGAGGTGCTTACGCCCAAGCAGCGTGAGATGCTGAACCAGTATTACAACGATGACCTCTCCCTCAGTGAGATCGGGGAAAACTTCGGCATCACCCGTCAGGGAGCCCGGGACGCCATCAAGCATGGCGAGACCACCCTGAAGGAGCTGGAAGAAAAGGTCGGCTTTGCCGGCCGCTACCGTCGGGTGCAGGAAAAGCTGGAAGAACTGGAACAGCTGGTCATTGACGCACGGTTCGAGTGCACCGGCCCCTATGCCAAACTTACCACCACTGAGTACGCAGCAACGCTGAATAAGATGCTGGAGCTGATCCGCTCCATCGACGAGGTCAACGAGAGCTGACACCATTACTACTTGAGAGGAGCACCGAACATGGCATTTGAATCTTTGACCGACCGCCTTGCCGGTGTGTTCAAAAAGCTGCGCGGCCACGGCAAGCTGACCGAGGCCGACATCAAAGCCGCCATGCGCGAGGTGCGGATGGCCCTGCTGGAAGCCGATGTCAACTACAAGGTTGCCAAGGACTTCTGTGCCAAGGTCTCCGAGCGTGCCATGGGGCAGGAGGTCATGGAGAGCCTGACCCCCGCCCAGCAGGTGGTCAAGATCGTCAACGAGGAGCTCATCACCCTGATGGGTGGCGAGGAAGCCCCCCGCCTGATCGTCAAGAACAAGGGTCAGACCATTATTATGCTCTGCGGTTTGCAGGGCAACGGCAAAACGACCCACGCGGCAAAGCTTGCCAAATACTTCATCAAGCAGGGCCGCCGCCCCATGCTGGTGGCCTGTGATATCTACCGCCCCGCTGCCATCGACCAGTTGCAGGTCGTGGGCAAGCAGGCTGGCGCTCCGGTATTTACACTGCCGGGTGCCAAGCCCCCGGAGATCGCCCGCAAGGCACTGGCTCATGCCAAGGATTACGGCAATGACATCGTGATCCTGGATACCGCCGGTCGTCTGCAGATCGACGAGGTCCTGATGCAGGAGCTCGTGCAGATCAAGGAAGCGGTCCCCGTGGACGAGACCCTGCTGGTGGTGGATGCCATGGCAGGCCAGGACGCAGTCAATGTTGCCAAAACCTTCAATGAGACGGTGGGCATCGATGGCATTATCCTGACCAAGACCGATGGCGATACCCGCGGCGGCGCTGCCCTTTCGGTGCTGAGCGTCACCGGCAAGCCCATCAAATTCCAGGGTACCGGCGAAAAGCTGGATGACCTGGAGGTGTTCCATCCCTCCCGTATGGCAAGCCGTATCCTCGGCATGGGCGATGTGCTGAGCCTGATCGAAAAGGCTCAGGATGCCGCCGACGAGAAGGTGGCCGAAGAGACCGCCAAGCGGATGATGGAAAACAAGTTCGACATGAACGACATGCTGGCCCAGTTCGCGCAGATCCGCAAGATGGGCGGTGCAGGTGCCATGTTGAGCATGATGCCCGGAATGTCCGGCATCGACCCGAGCCAGGTGGACGAGAAGGCCTTTGACCGCATTGAGGCCATGATCTTCTCGATGACCAAGGAAGAGCGCGAAAAGCCCTCCATCATCAACCCCAAGCGTAAGCGCCGCATTGCAGCGGGCAGCGGCACCAAGGTCGAGGACGTCAACAAGCTGCTCAAGCAGTTTGAGATGATGCAGAAGATGATGAAGCAGTTCAAGAAGAGCCCCAAGGGCTTTGCCCGCCGCCTGGGTGGTATGATGGGGAATCCCAACGCTTTCCGCGGCTTTAAATAATTTTTAATTCAGGTATACACCCCGCTGGGGTTGTACAGATAGATTTAATCAAACCCCACACCGGGGCACAAACATTTTGGAGGATATTTACCATGGCAGTTAAGATTCGTCTGCGCCGCGTTGGCGCCAAGAAGGCTCCCTTCTATCGTGTTGTTGTTGCTGACAGCCGCTTCCCCCGCGACGGCCGTTTCATCGAGGAGATCGGCACTTACGATCCCAACCAGGAGCCCTCTGTTGTGAAGATCGATGCCGAGAAGGCTAAGGCTTGGATCGCTAACGGCGCACAGCCCACCGATACCGTTCGCGTCCTGCTGAAGAAGTCCAACGTTCTGTAAGTAGGAGGGCTGACTCATGCAGGAGCTGTTGCTGGCAGTTGCCCGCGGTCTCGTGGAGGATAAGGAAGCCGTCAAGGTTACGGTGGACGAGCCCCGCGAGGACGGCACCATCGTCTACCACCTGAGCGTGGCAGAGGGAGATATGGGCCGTGTCATCGGCAAGCAGGGCCGGATCGCAAAAGCCATTCGTGTGGTGATGCGCGCGGCTGCTGTGCGGGTCGATGAAAAGGTCCTTGTTGAGATCGACTGAGCACCCTA
>CALDLZ010000088.1 GCA_937915335.1 uncultured Faecalibacterium sp. | reverse complement strand
CCGCCGTTGTCCCAGTTGGCGAACCACATCTCTTCGGTGGTGAACCAGAGGGCCTTCTCGTCGAAGATTCCAGCGTGCGCTATGAAGCAGTCGTACAGATCGCCGTGCATACCTTCTAGCATATAGACCGAGTATCCGCCGTATGATGCCCCTACACAGGCCAATTTGTTTACATACGGCAGGCTTTTTACATATTTTCCGGCAGTCAGATAGTCCTGCATGTTGAGCCCCGGGTAATCTCCGCTTATCTGCTCTTTCCACTCCTGCCCGAATGCTGTGGTACCACGCCTATTAGGTAGAATCACGATGTAGCCTTGCTGAGCCATAAGTCTATAGCACCAGCGGTAACTCCAATCCTGTGAATTTGTGCCCTGTGGACCACCAAGAACTATTTCGATGGCTGGGTATTGTTTGGAACGGTCAAAGTGTGGCGGGTAGATCATCCAGCACTGCATCTGTTGTCCATCCACTGTTTTGAGATGGATGCTCTCAGAAGACGGTTCGTCGAGTTGCTCTAGAATGTGCTTGTTCTCGTGGGATATTTGGGCAAATGCAGACTTGTTATCTCCTTTAATGCTGACTTTTACCAGTTCGGTAGGGAAGTTGAGGCAATAATAGGTGGTATATAGTTCCACAGTGCCGTTTGAGCCGTCTTTTATGAGCCAAGGGGAGAAGAAATCGTATGGCCAATCAGCCTTTGTAAGTTGGGTGATACGACCTTCGAGATCGGTTTTAAGTATTGCTTGTGTGGCGCTAGGACGCATTGAACTGAAGTAGATTTCGTTTCCATGCCAAACAAGCCCTGAAGCGTCATTGTCAAAATTGGCAGTAAGCTCGCGTATGTTTTCTATTGACGGAAGGCTTTGTTCAGTAGCGCCTTCGTGGATATCTGCAACTAGAATCCGCTGTCTATCAGCCTCGTATCCGTCGCGTTCCATGGAGATCCATGCCAAATGGGTCCCGTCTTCATTCCATACAGGGTCGGTGTCATACCCACCATCCGTTTTTACGGGGATGGTGCTACCTGTGAGGGTATCGTAGATGTAAATGCCACAATTGGTGCTGAAAGCATATTCTTTCCCGGTGAGTTTGCGGCATGAGTAGGCAATGTATCTTTCGTTTGGAGACCAGTCGAGCTGCTCAATCCCACCAAATGGCTCTGTAGGCAGTTCGTATGGTTCTTCCCCGAGTAGGTCGGTGCTTCCCTCTGGGGTGACATTGGCCAATTGTGCCAGATATGTTCGTGGCGTTTCTGTTACCCAATGATCCCAGTGTCTATACATTAGATCTTCTGTTACGTATGCTTGTGCTTTGTCAAGATTTGGATCAATATCTTTTGGCGTTTTAACCGGTCCTGGGATGGTGCTTATGTAGATGATCTGATTTCCAGAAGGTGAAAACTTGAATTCTGATATGCCGGATGGTACATTGCTGATCTGTCTTCTTGCTCCTAAAGAGCGTCCGCCTAAAGCAGCGTTCCATAATTGGCCGTTCTGGATAAAGTAAATGGATTTTCCGTCAGGAGCCCATTTGGCGCAGGATACGCTTGATGCATAGCGGGTTAATTGGCGTTTATCGGTGCCGTTAATATTGGAAATGAAAAGGTTTCTGCAGCTTTTGTTTTGCACCACA
>CALDLZ010000087.1 GCA_937915335.1 uncultured Faecalibacterium sp. | reverse complement strand
CAGATGCTGGGCTCGAATCAAATCGACCTCGCCTACACATTGGATAAGCCCTTGCTGCAGCCCAGCCTTGTGCTGGCCGTGGACGAGCCAGAGCCAATCTGTGTGGTAGCCCCCGCCGGTCATCCGCTGGCTGGGCAGGCCGAGGTCACGCTGGAGGAACTGGCCGGCCAGGAGTTCCTGCTGACCGAGCGGGGCATGAGTTACCGCGACGCCCTCGACCAATGCATGGTGGCGCAGGGGTTGGCCATCAAGCCTTTCCTCGAGCTGGGAAGTGCTTCCCTGCTCTGCCAGATGGTCGAGCATGGCATGGGGCTTTCCTTCCTGCCCGAGTACATCGTGCGGGACGCCCTCGCCGCCGGGACGCTTGCCCGCCTGAACGTTCCCGCCTGCCGCGTCGAGATGCGGCGGCAGCTGTTCTACCATAAAGATAAATGGCTCACGCCTCAGATGAAGGCTTTCATCGAGCTGGTGCAGAAATAAAGAAAACAAGCCTTTCCGGCGATGTCGCACACCACACGGAAAGGCTTGTTTTTTACTTCTTCAACAGATCAGTCAGGCTCTGCACCGTTCTCCCATGATACCCGGTGACGGTCTCGGCATGGAGCAGGCTGCTGAGGACGCTTTCCTCCACGCACTCGGCCACGGCCCGGAACAGCGGGTTGATGGCATCATCGTGGAGCATCCCCATAGGCAGGATGGCTTTGTCCGAGTAATGCGGCACCCGGTTGGCCGTGGTAAAGGCAAGAACGATCTCGCCTGAGCCATTGCCGCATGCGCTGCCGGTGCGGGAAAGCCCCACCAATGCCCGGTGGCAGAGCCGCCGCAGCTGGCGCTCACTCAGGGGAATATCCGTTGCCAGCACCGTAATGATGGAACCCTTGTCCTCATGGGGCGGGATGCGGGCTTCCAGCAGATCGTGGATGGGTGTGCCCGCCACGATGAGGTCATCGAAGGTGGCATGGTTGGAAAGCACCAGTGCCCCGATGGTATAGCTTTTCCCGTCCAGTTCCACCAACCGGGAGGCCGAACCGATGCCGCCCTTCAGACCATGGCAGCGCATTCCACGCCCGGCACCCACAGCACCCTCGGCGAAGTCAGCCTTACAGTCAGCCAAGGCAGCATAAACATGTTCCTCAGTAATATGCAGACCCCGGATATCGTTCAGGCCGCTGTCATTGCACTCACAGACCACAGGGTTCACACTGCCGGTGGTCTCGCAGATATCGGGATTGCGCTCCAGCATGTACTTGACCAGAGCGGTCTCCACAGTGCCCACACTCAGGGTATTGGTGAACAGGATGGGCGTTTCCAGCGTGCCCAGCTCTTCGATCTGGACAAGGCCAGTGGTCTTGCCAAAGCCGTTGATGACATGGCAGGCCGCCATGGCCTTATCGTGGAACACATCCCCCTGATGCGGCAGAAGAGCCGTCACACCGGTCTGGACATCCCCATCCGCCAGGGTACAGTGTCCCACTGTCACGCCCGGCACATCGCTGATCTTATCCAGCCTGCCGTGGGGCAGATGCCCCACATGGAAGTCCCATTGGTTCTTATTGATTCCCATAGCAACCCCTCCGTCATGGCTTCGCAATGACACCTCTCCTAATAGGAGCGGCAAGAAAACGGCTGAGAGGTTTTACCCCTCAGTATGCTTCACACGCTGCATCTCGCCCAGGTCGTAGGGCGTGTTCTGATAGACGTAGTAGTTCAGCCAGTTCTCATACAGCAGGTGGGCATGGGCGCGCCAACGGAAGAGAGGCGGCTGCGTGGGGTCATCGTTGGGGTAGTAGTTCTTGGGCACTGCAATGGGCAGACCCTTGGCAACATCCCGCTTATACTCCGCGTCCAGCGTGTACTTATCATACTCCGGGTGGCCGATGACAAAGATCTGCCGTCCGTTCTCAGTGCTCATCAGGAAGGGCCCGGCCTCGTCGCTCTCGGCCAGGATGCGCAGAGCGCTGCAATTGTCGATATCCTCCTGGTTCATGGCGGTATGGCGGCTGTGAGGGGCGTAGAACACCTCATCAAAGCCGCGCACCAGCGGGTTCGAGGGCCGGGTGACCCGGTGCTCGAACACACCGAACATCTTGGCGGGCAGCAGCTCCTTGCGGATGCCGTAGTGGTAGTACAAGCCCGCCTGGGCACCCCAGCAGACATGCAGGGTGGAATAGACGTTCGTCTCGCTGAAATCCATAATCTCGCACAGTTCCGGCCAGTAATCCACCTGCTCGAAGTCCATGGTCTCCACCGGGGCCCCGGTGATGATCATGCCATCGTAGCGGTTGTGCTTCACCTCTTCAAAGGTCTTATAGAACGCGTCCAGATGGGCTGCGGAGACATGGGTCGCCTCGTGGCTGGCCGTCTGCAGCAGAGTCATGTGAACCTGCAGCGGCGTGTTGGCAAGCAGCCGGGCGATCTGGGTCTCGGTGGCGATCTTGGTGGGCATCAGGTTCAGGATCAAAATCTCCAACGGACGGATATGCTGGGACGCGGCCCGCTCCCTGTGCATGACAAAGACGTTTTCCTCGTACAAAGCATCATAAGCCGGGAGCGTTTTCGGGATGATAAGGGGCATAAACTCTACTCTCCTTCGGGGAATTTTATGGTTAGCATCACAAGCGTAATGCAATGCCAAGGGCTCCCCTACTAGGGGAGCTGGCGAGCGCCAGCGAGACTGAGAGGTTTCATCCGTCTCAGATTTTGTCAAGTGCCTGGCTGATATCCGCGATCAGATCCTCCGCGCTTTCCAGACCGCAGCTCATGCGCACCAGCTCGGCGGGTACGCCGGCGGCGGCCAGCTGTTCATCGTTCATCTGGCGATGGGTGCTGGAGGCGGGGTTCAGGCAGCAGGTGCGTGCATCAGCCACATGGGTCTCGATGGCGGCCAGCTTGAGCTCCTTCATAAAGGTGCTGGCGGCTTCGCGGCCTCCGGCCAGGCCAAAGCTGACCACACCGCAGCTGCCATTGGGCAGGTACTTTTCAGCCAGCGCATGGTAGGGGCTGGATTCCAGACCGCAGTAGTTTACATAGGCGACCTTGGGATGGCTCTCGAGGAACTTTGCCACGGCCATGCCATTCTCGCAGTGGCGCTGCATCCGGACATGCAGGCTTTCCAGACCCAGGTTCAGCATATAGGCGTTCATCGGGGACTGCATGGAACCGAAATCACGCATGAGCTGGGCCGTTGCCTTGGTGATAAAGGCCCCCTCTTTGCCGAAGCGCTCGGCATAGGTGATGCCGTGGTAGCTGTCATCGGGGGTGCACAGACCGGGAAACTTCTCGGCGTGGGCCATCCAGTCAAACTTGCCGCCGTCTACAATGGCACCACCCAGCACTGCACCATGGCCATCCATATACTTGGTCGTGGAGTGGGTCACGATATCGGCCCCCCACTCGAAGGGGCGGCAGTTGACGGGCGTGGGGAAGGTGTTGTCCACGATCAGAGGCACACCGTGAGCATGAGCGGCCTTTGCGAACTTTTCGATATCCAGCACAGTCAGGGCGGGGTTGGCGATGGTCTCGCCAAACACGACCTTGGTGTTGGGCCTGAACGCGGCATTCAGCTCTTCCTCGGTGCACAGCGGATCCACAAAGGTCGCTTCAATGCCCATCTTCTTCATAGTAACGGAGATAAGGTTGAAGGTGCCGCAGTAGATCGTGCTGGATGCCACGATATGATCACCGGCTTCGCAAATGTTGAACAACGCAAAGAAGTTGGCGGCCTGACCGCTGGAAGTCAGCATGGCTGCAGTACCGCCTTCCAGTTCGCAGATCTTCTTCGCCACCAGGTCACAGGTGGGGTTCTGCAGGCGGGAATAGAAGTAGCCGTCGGCTTCCAGGTCGAACAGCTTGCCCATGTCCTCGCTGGTAGCGTATTTGAAGGTGGTGGACTGGATGATGGGGATCTGGCGGGGTTCGCCATTGCCGGGGGTATAGCCGCCCTGCACGCAGATGGTATCACGGTTCATACTACATACTCCTTTACTGGGTTTGTCCAAATAGCACAATTCCCCGCAGGAGTACAGACCTCCAGCGGGGAATTGAAACGTTAAATTTTTCCCTGCCGGAGAGATGGGCGGTGAACCGGCAGCTTTCTCCTCGGACACGAATCGGGCCATTCCATCGCCCGCCCTATTGCCTACGGCAACAGGGTCCCACCCCAGCGGACGGTCCGCGGAGAAGCTCCCGGCCCGCCGCCCGGTCAGATGCAGTGATTACTTTCTCAACCGCTTATCGCTCTTGGTAGCCCAGAAGGTGCCAACGGTCTGGAAGACCTGCACCATGAGCACCAGCAGGACAACACAGACGATCATAATGTTGGTCTGGTAGCGGTAATAGCCATAGGAAAGGGCGATCTTACCCAGGCCGCCGCCGCCGATGACACCGGACATGGCCGAATAGCCCAGAATGGTGGTCAGGGCGGTGGTCATGCTGGAGATCAGGCCGGGCAGGCATTCGGGTATCATCACCTTGGTGATGATCTGGAACGGGGTCGCACCCATGCTCTGGGCAGCTTCCACCACGCCCTCGTCCAGCTCGCGCAGGCTGGTCTCAACCAGACGCGCCACAAACGGGAAGGCCGCCACCACCAGCGGAACGATGGTGGCTTTGGTACCGACGGTAGTGCCCACGATGGCACGGGTCAGCGGGAAGACACAGATCATCAAAATCAGGAAGGGCACGCTGCGCAGGATATTGATAACGATATCCAACAGGTGCATCAGCCAGCCGGGCAGGGGCAGAATGCCGTCCTTATCACCGGCCACCAGCAGCACACCCAGCGGCAGGCCGATGACCAGAGAGAACGCGGTAGAGAGCACCGTCACATAGAAGGTCTCCCAAATCGCAAAGCCGTAATCTGCAATACTCATTCTCCGGTCACCTCCTCTACCGTGATACCAGGCTGGCCCCGCATATAAGCGGCAGCCTGTTTTGCTTCGTCCAGGTCAGCGGGCAGCTTGAGCAGCATGGAGCCGTAGCACTGTCCGCTCAGGTCACGGGTATCGGCGCTCAGAACCGACACCAGAATACCCTTTTCGGCGGCAAGGCTTGCCACCAGCGGTTTTGCGGTGGAGGAGCCATTGAAGGTCACACGCACCACATGGTCATCCGGCGCAAAGCTGGACAGATCCCGGGCAGCACTGCCGCCATTGGGCGCAACCAGACGCTTGGCAGCGGCGGTCTTGGGGTTGGCAAAGATCTCTTTCACCTCGCCCTGCTCCACCACAACGCCGCTGTCCAGAATGGCAACGTGATCGCAGATCTCTTCCACAACGCTCATCTGATGGGTGATGACCACCACCGTGATGCCCAGCTTCTTATTGATATCCTTGATCAAGGTCAGGATGGAGTGGGTAGTATTGGGGTCCAGAGCGCTGGTGGCCTCGTCGCAGAGCAGAACCTTGGGGTTGGTTGCCAGTGCACGGGCAATGGCAATGCGCTGCTTCTGACCGCCGGACAGCTGGGCCGGGTAGGCGTTGGCTTTATCGGGCAGGCCCACCATTTCCAGCAGCTCCTTGGCGCGCTTTTCAGCTTCGTCCTTT